>CATKAP010000246.1 GCA_949746255.1 uncultured bacterium | reverse complement strand
CTGATTGTAAGCAACGTTGGCTGGCACGGCAAGGCCCCCAATGACGAGGAGTATGAGATTGCCATGACAGAGCTGCGCGCTCAGCTGGCGGAAGTGGAGGGGATGTAAGATGGCAGAAGTGAAAAAATTGCCACTCGCGACAGTTATGGAAATGCCTTGAAGGAGTTGGGTGCCGAGCATGATGATTTGATTGTCTTTGACGCTGATTTGGCTGGGGCTACCAAGACGGGCACCTTCAAGAAGGCTTCCCCTGACCGCCACTTTAACTGCGGTATCGCGGAGGGCAACATGATTACCGTAGCCGCTGGTGCGTCTGCCATGGGGTTGGTGCCCTTTGTCTCCAGCTTTTCCATGTTCGCCGCAGGACGGGCTTTTGAGCAGATTCGCAATTCTATCGGCTATCCTCATTTGAACGTAAAGATTGGTGCTACCCATGGCGGCATTTCCGTAGGCGAGGACGGTGCTTCCCACCAGTGCTGCGAGGACTTTGCCCTGATGCGCTCCATCCCCGGTATGACTGTACTGTGCCCTTCTGACGATGTGGAGGCAAGGGCCGCTGTAAAAGCCGCTTATGAACATCAAGGTCCCGTGTATCTCCGCTTTGGCCGTCTGGCTGTCCCGGTATTTCACGATGAAACTACATTTCAGTTTGAGATTGGAAAAGGAGAACAGCTTACCAACGGCAGCAATGTGGCTGTCATCGCTACTGGACTGTTAGTTCTGGAGGCGTTGAAAGCAGCTGAGGTCTTGCGGCAGGGTCGTTACCTGCGAAGAACATAACATCATAGTCGACTTGGGAGAAGCTGTTGCTGCTGTTCTTGCAGAGCAGTGTCCGACTCCCATGCGCCGCATAGGGGTAAGAGATCAATTTGGTCACTCCGGTTCTGCGACTGCTCTGCTGGAATAGTTTGGCCTCACGGCTGAAGCCATTATGGATGCTGTAAAAGACTTGCTGCAATAAAAAGCCTAATTCTTTCATCCTCAATGAATACTAAAACGGCGGCAGAAAGTATAACTCTGTCGCTGTTTTTATGTCTATGGCAGGT
>CATKAP010000245.1 GCA_949746255.1 uncultured bacterium | reverse complement strand
GTAATACTCCGTACCGCTCGAAAAATGACAGCCGACTATTTCAAGCGTGTATTCTTCGGCGGCTTCGCCTTTGCCTTCGCGTAATACGACTTTCAAGCCCTGCGCAAAGTTATAGTATAACTTCCCGTCCTCGGCTTCGTAATACGTCATCTTTTGCCCGTGATTCTGATTTTGCATTGTCGATATCCTCACAATAAAATATTCTTACAAAACATAAGATTTCCACCATTATATATTCGATTTGTAAGAAAGTCAATTATTATAACGCTATTTCTTGAAAAAAATCTAATAAAATGTTAGAATTATCCACAGAGGTATAACAAAATGAATCGTTTGCGTGAATTAAGAAAAGAAAAAGGGTTAACAACAACGGAATTAGGGGAAATTATAGGCTGTTCAAATCCCACAATTACAAACTACGAACGCGGATATAGAAAACCCGATCCAGAAACGCTTTTGAAACTTGCGGATTATTTCGGCGTGTCGGTTGACTACCTATTAGGACGGGACGAAGCGCCCGGCGTTCAGATGAAGTCCGCAGCACCAAACGAATTAACTGCAACCGAACAAGAGCTTTTATCTATTTATCGTTCAGTTAATCCGGCATTGCAGGAATTAATTTTGAACGTTGCTCGAACTGCTGCCGGCAATCCGACAGACCCGAACTCCCCAGCCGGCGCAATGGCTTTGAAAAAGCAAGCGTAAGAGCTTTGATTTAATTCAAAGTGTAGCTCACTACACTTAGCAAGCTAAGTTACGTTCGCCCTACGGGGTTTTAGGGGAAGTTTCCCCTAACGAGGCGCACACCGTGTGCGGCAAATGGCTTGCCATTTGCGTACCTCGCCATTCCGAAAAAAGGAGTTTGACACGCATAAAATGAAAGCCGTTATTTATGCCCGGTATTCGAGCGACAACCAACGGGAAGAAAGTATCGAAGGGCAGCTCCGCGAGTGTATGGAGTACGCTAAGTTTAACGGAATCGACGTCGTCAATTCCTATATTGACCGCGCCTATTCCGCAAAGACAGACCACCGCCCCGAATTTCAACGTATGATAAAAGACAGCTTCAAAGGCTTATTCGATTTAGTCATAGTCTGGAAGCTGGATCGCTTTGCGCGTAACCGTTACGACAGCGCGCATTATAAAACCATTCTTAAAAAGAACGGCGTTAAAGTGCTTTCGGCAAAGGAAACCATTTCGGAAGGCGCGGAAGGTATTTTGCTTGAAGCGATGCTTGAAGGCTATGCGGAATACTATTCAATAGAACTTGGCGAAAAGGTAAAACGCGGGCTGACCGAAAACGCATTAAAAGCGAAAGTCAACGGCGGAACGCGCACGTTCGGCTACACGGTGGACAGCGACAGACACTACCAGATTGACCCGCCCGCCGCACTCATCGTGCGCGAAGTCTTTCAGCTCTACGCAGACGGAAAGACAATGAAAGAGATTAAAGACATTCTGAACGCCCGCAATCTGACTAACAGCCGTTTCAAAGATTTTAACTTCAATAACGTTCAGCGGATGTTATCTAACCGCAAGTACATAGGCGAATACCGCTTCGGGGAAATAACCATACCCGATGCAATGCCCGCCATCGTGGACAAAGAGTTGTTCGATAAGGTTCAAAAGCTGCTTGCAAAAAATAAAAAAGCTCCGGCACGTCGCAGAGCCGAAGACGGATATTTATTAACTACAAAACTTTTTTGCGGCCGTTGTGGGGCAATTATGAACGGTGAAAGCGGAACGAGCTGCACTTCGGCAAAATACCATTACTACAAGTGCGCCAACAGCCGCAGAAAGACTTGCAAGAAAAAGCCGGTTTCCAAAGAGAAATTAGAAAACGCCGTGATTAGACGCATTATTCAGTTTTTGGAAGACGAAAACGCTATCGAAGAACTGACGAAGCGCGTTTACGAACTGCAATTTGCCGAAAATACCTATATTCCAAAGCTCGAAGCGCAGATAGCCGAAACGCAAAAACGGATTGATAATCTTGTAAAGGCTGCGGAACAAGGCTTCGTATCGGAATCTGCGGCGAAACGTCTGAAAGAGCTTGAAGAAACGAAAAAGAAACAGGAACTCGCCTTAATTCAAGAGCAAATCAAAACGCCGATATTCACGCAAGAGCAAATCGC
>CATKAP010000244.1 GCA_949746255.1 uncultured bacterium | reverse complement strand
TTTATTGCCGAACCGCTTAACTGACTTCACTGCACGTCAAATTGAAATTTAATTATAATAATTCTTTGGCTTGTTTGCCGGTTATATGCTCTATATTAAATCTAATTATCAAAAATGCCGTTTTATATTTCTCAATTTCATTTTGCAGTTCGCTGCTATGATTAGGGTAATATTTTTCGCCCAATTCTTGAATTGCAAGCAATGTTTCTTCAACGTCGTCAAGGATTTCAATATTACCAAATATTATCACGCTTTTATAAAAGGTAGTATATTTTTCAGGTTTAACATCGTCTTTATCAATTATGCAAAAGGTTGCTTTATTATAGTTTTTTATTGCATCAATTTTATGTCCCGATTTAGCACTGTGAAAATATATTTTTCCGTTTGAATATACATAACTCAACGGCACGGAATATGGATAACCGTTATTATCTAATAACGCCAAGACTCCCGAAGTGTTAAGTCGTAAAATTCGTTCAATTTCATTTTGCTGCAATTCTTGCTTAAATCTTCTCATTTTCCGAAACATTGCTTTCCTCAGCTAAATTACTGTTTATCGTACAATCATTATAGCATAACCGTACTAAAAAAGCAAGGACAGATAATCTGTCCTTGCTTTAATCCATATAAAATACACCGCTATTGCGCGGGGTTTTGTGTTTTGCTAACAATGAACAAACTGCAATAAATCAACTATGACGGCGAAAACAAGTATCAGCGCGAAACCGACGGCATGTATAATCGCTTCGATCTTCCTTGGCACAGGCTTGCGGAAAATCCATTCTATAAGGCAGAATATAACCTTGCTCCCGTCCAACGCCGGTATAGGCAAAAGATTGAAAACCGCAAGATTAACCCCTATATATGCCGCAATTTCCAAAAAGCTTTGAAAATTTTGAGAAGCAAGCTGAGAAGTCAGTTTGATTGTGGTTACAGGTCCTCCCATCGCGTCAAGCCCAAGCCTTCCCGTCAACAATTCGCCAAGAACCCTGAATATCGTACCCGCTATTCTGCCCGAATAAACAAAGGAATGACCTATCGTAGTAAAAAATCCAAAGCGATAATTTACTGTGCTTACGTTCCAATACTTTGCGCCACTCTCCGTTTCCCTTATGCTCAAGCCCAACGCCGTCCAAAGCGCGTTGGTGTCCGCGGAACTTGCAAAATTGCAAGAAGAACGCAATTTAATTTCAACTTCCTTTTCTTCTCCGCCGCGGTTAACTTTAAAAAGCACTATATCCCCGGCGTTTTTGCCGTTCAAAGCCGTAAGCATATCGGTCACAACGTAAATTTCCCTGCCGTTTACTTTGAGAATTACGTCCTCTTCCTGCAACGAATATTGTGCGTATATTTCCGCGTCCGCGCCGGAGTACGGAGCAACTCCGTCTACTTTAAAAGCCGGTTGACCGAAAGCAAACATAGAAACTATTATAAGCAACAAAGCAAGTAAATAGTTTGCGAACGGTCCCGCAATCAAAACGATAATGCGTTTCCACGGCGCTTTGTTATTGAAAGCGTTTTCACTGCTTCCTTCGCCGTCTTCTCCGTCGAACGCGCAAAATCCGCCCAAAGGAAACAGTCTGACGGAAAAAATTTCACCCGTGCGCTTTGAAGCACGCTTGAACAATTTCGGCCCGAACCCTACGGCGAACTCGTTTATTTTAAATTTTAAAGCCTTACCGGCTAGATAATGCCCCAATTCGTGAACGGTAACCATTACAAGCAATATAAGTATTGCAAGCAAAACGGAACCTATAGCGGTCATTACCGAAGAAACGGAAAGTAAATTCATTAATCCTTCATTGCATTTTAAAAATCAGTTTTTGCGCCTTCCATCTTGCGGCGCGGTCCACCTCTTCAAGCTGTTTAAAGCTTAAAAGTTCTTCTCTTGCAGTGGAAGAAACCACTTTTTCCACCGTAGTGTAAATATCTGTAAAAGCTATTTTTCCGTCAAGAAACGCCTTAACGGCTATTTCGTCGGCGGCGTTAAGTACGCAGGGAAGAATCCCTCCTTCTTTTCCGCACTTCAAAGCCAAATCGTAAAGCGGATATTTTTTACGCGCAAGCGGCTCGAAATCCAGCGAAAAAGCTTTTTTGAAATCAAGCCTTTGCGCTTTTGTAGCAAGTCGTTGCGGATAAGTGAGAGCAATCTGAACGGGTATTTCCATCGTAGGCGTACCTAATTGCGCCAGACAAGCCCCGTCCTTAAATTCCACAAGCGAATGAACAACGCTCTGCGGATGTATCACCGTTTCTATTGCCGAATAGGGCGCGCTGTAAAGCTCGTGCGCTTCAATAACTTCGTATCCTTTATTTAAAAGCGTCGCGCTATCCACGGTAATTTTTTTACCCATCTTCCACGTAGGATGGTTTAACGCCTGTTCGGGCGTAACCGTTTTAAGCTGTTCGGGCGTATAACCTTTGAACGCGCCGCCGCTGGCAGTTATTATAAGGCGTTTAAACGGAGCCTTTTTTTCAAAGTGCAAACACTGCCATATAGCTGAGTGCTCACTGTCCACGGGTATTATTTCAACCCCCTTACGTTTTGCGAGATCCGTTACAAGTTCTCCGCCGCATACAAGGGTTTCTTTATTTGCAAGCGCAAGCGTTTTACCCGCTTTTAAAGCTTTTAAGCTGTATTCCAACCCCGCAAAGCCGCCCGCCGCATTAAATACGAGGTCCGCGCTCTGCCATTCGGCGGCGGAAAGAGCGGCGGCTTTGTCTTGCGAAGCATAAGCCGCGAATTCGGGTTTAAACTCTCTTACCTGCTTTGAAAATTCAACCGAAGAGTTGTACGCGGCAAGCGCAACAACCTTGAACTTGCCCGGTTCTCTCCTTACAATTTCCATTACCTGTCTTCCGACCGAACCCGTAGACCCTATCACCGATAACTTTAACATAAATTATTATACCCCGAAAATTTTATTTAATGACAAAAATGCGGATGTTTAACCGCAACAGATACATTTTTACGGACAAAATAAAGATATATGCGCCGAATCCGTCGTTTAAGGCGAAACAATAGCCCGTTTAAGGTGTATCTCTTAAGGTTAAACACCCGCACCGCTTTTCAGGCGGTTTTTTTATTTTTATTTAAAATATAATAGTGCCGAAACACAAAAGAATCAAGGCGCTGCAATAAAGCATGCTGTCAAATCTGTCTAAAATTCCTCCGTGACCGGGCAAAATATTTCCCATATCCTTAACGCCGCATTCTCTCTTTATAGCGCTTTCAAACAAATCGCCCACCTGCGCCATTACGGAAGTAAAAAATCCCACCAAAATAAACGTAACCACGGGGTGAATTTTATCGCTTGAGAAAATAAGAGAAACGTCGTGATAAGGCCAACCGAACAAGAAAACTTCGCCGTTTAAACCCGCGAACAGATAAATGACTCCGTAAGCAAGCAGAGAGCCCGCTATGCCGCCTATAATGCCGCCTACCGCGCCTATCACCGTTTTATTGGGCGAAAGTTTGGGAGCAAGCTTTGCGGGAACCCATTTTTTGAAAATAGTGCCGATTGCAAACGCGCCCGTATCGGTAAGAACCGTACTCATAAACAGTACCATTACGGCGACCATTGAGTTTCTTGTTAAATGATTTATAGCCACAAGTATAGAGGAAAGCACGCCGCAATACAACATGCAGAATATGCTGTTAATGGTGCCTTTTACAGTGCTTCTGCCGTGATCGAATACGGAAGTGGCGCACAAAAACATTACGTAAATAGTAAACGCGCACGCAACGGCGAGAAAGCCCATACTCATAACGAGTTCTATACAAACGTAAAGGGGAACGACCATGGCGCAAAAAGCTATTGTAAACGCGCGCTGAGGCGTGGAAATTTTCTGTTCGGGCGCGGCTTTTTTGTCGATTGCCCGTAAAAATTCATAACTTCCTATTACCGAAACGGCGCAAAAAGCGATATCGAAACCAAGCGCGCCCCAATTGTCCGGTATAAGCCATTTCATAGCGCAAAGCGCAACCCACACAACCAAATAAACAGCCGCGGTAATTACGCGTTTATTTATATCCGTTAAACTTTTTTTCTTTTTTTCAGTTGATGTCGTTTCCAAAATTAACTCCTTCAAAGCCTGTAAAATTTTATATATTTCCGAAACGCCTGTCGCGTTTGCCGTATTCCGAAACGGCTCTGTCAAATTTCGCGTCTGTAAAATCGGGGAACAGCACGTCTGTAAAATACAGTTCCGAATACGCAGCCTGATAGGTAAGGAAGTTTGAAAGCCTTATCTCTCCGCCCGTGCGTATTATCAAATCGGGGTCGGAAACTCCGTTTGTATACAGTAAACGCGCAAACTCCTCCGCGCCGAGTTTTTCGCCCCTCTCCACGGCAAGATTTACCGCGCGTAAAATTTCCGCGCGCGAGCCGTAGTTTATTGCGAAAATCAAAGTAAAAGCCGCGCCTTCGGGCGAATTTTTTTCACCGTCCCGTAAAAGCCGCGCAACGTCCTGCGGCAATTCGTCCAAAGAACCGATAACTTTAACCGCGGCGTTTTTCTTATATAATGTTTTTACGTTTTTCGCAAAATACTTGCGGAAAAGCGTATATAACCCGTCAAGTTCTTCTTTCGGGCGGGTAAGATTTTCAGTTGAAAGCGTGTAAACCGTAAGATATCTTATTCCTAGATTCTGCGCGTGACCAGCAAGTTTTATCATTCTTTTCATGCCGGCATTGTGCCCGAAAGACCGTGGAAGTCCGCGTTTAGCCGCCCATCTGCCGTTACCGTCCATAATAAGCCCCACGTGACGGGGAAGCTTACTTTCCTGCATTAAACGGTCATTATCTCCTTTTCCTTTGAGGTTACCGCCGTATCGATAGCCGTTATCGATTCGGAAACATATTTCTCTACGTCCTTTTCGCAAGCGGCGTATTCGTCTTCGGAAATGGTTTTATCGTTTTTAAGCTTTTTAAAAGCTTCCAAAGCGTCGCGGCGGATATTGCGGCTTGCAACTTTAGCGTCCTCGCCCATTTTGCGAACCTGTTTGGAAAGTTCTTTTCTGCGCTCTTCCGTAAGCTGAGGAAAAGCAAGGCGAATAACCTTACCGTCGTTTGTCGGCGTAATTCCTATATTTGAAACCTGCAACGCTTTTTCTATGGCTTTCAAAAGCGAAACGTCCCAGGGAGCAATAACAAGGCATCTTCCTTCCTGAACGGAAATATTTGAAGTATTGTTAATGGGCGTAGGCACTCCGTAGTAATCCACGTTTACTTTATCGAGAATGTGCGGATTGGCTCTGCCCGCGCGCACGGCGGCAAATTCTTCTTTAAGTACGCTTACCGTTTTTGAAAGTTTGTCGTCCAAAGTAAGAATTATTTCCTCTACCTGTTCGTTATCTATCATATATATGCTCCGTTTTTAAAAATTATTTATATTTATTCCGTTTCGGAAACGACAACTTCTTCCGTTTTATCGGCAATCGTTTCTTTAACGGATTTTTTATTCTCTTTTAGAAATATAACCAAATAAGCTATAGTCAACGCGGATAACGCAACGAATATCGCCGCAAAGCTCATAAGCGCGGAGGATATCGAGGAATACAACGCAAACGTAGTATTGCCCGAGCTCAAACAAAACGGTCCCCCGTATGCAAACTCATCTTTATAATGAATTTTATAATAATCCATATAAACGCTGTGAGCAACTATGACTAATATTAAAATTACTGCGGCAATCGCCGCCACCGCTACAACGCATACTGTTTTCACGTTCTTATTTTTTACCGACAGCGCCGTTATTCCGAAAGCTATGCCGCCGAACGAGCACAACACCCCCGCCAGCATGATTACAGCCAAAGGTTTTTGCACTTGTTTAAAAGATTCGTACAATTCTCCCGTATTATTA
The DNA here is from genome assembly GCA_949746255.1 of uncultured bacterium. Lineage (GTDB taxonomy): Bacteria > Bacillota > Clostridia > Christensenellales > Borkfalkiaceae > Coproplasma. The sequence continues at coordinate 21,036 of CATKAP010000244.1, read as the reverse complement.
TTACGATAGGAAGTAAAACCGAAAAGTTCGCCCGTGACGCCTATAGCCGCAAACGCCGCGATAAACGCCGAAAACAAAGCGAAAATAATTATTATAACCAATAAATCTTTTTTATCTAACTTTTTCATTTTTCCTGAAACTTTAAAAATAACGTTTTTATAAAAGTAAATTAATTAAGCGGACCGTTTTACTTATTGTCGATAACGGTGCCGATTTTCTCTCCGCAAACCGCTTTTATTATGGAATTTTCCTCGTCAAGCCCGAAAGCGAGAACGGGAATATCGTTTTCCATACACATGGTGGCTGCGGTGGTATCCATTGCCTTGATACCGTTTTTAATTACGTCAAGATAACTTATACGGTCGTATTTTACGGCTTTGGGGTTGAGCTTGGGGTCGCTGTCGTAAATGCCGTCTATATTCTTTGCCATCATTAAAACGTCGGCTTGAATTTCACATGCGCGCTGCGCCGCCGCGGTATCCGTGGAACAGTAAGGATTGCCCGTTCCGCAAGCCATAATAACCACCCTGCCCTTTTCGAAATGGCGCAAAGCCTTTCTTAAAATGTAGGGTTCCGCAACCGAAGTCATAATCAATGCCGTCTGAACGCGGGTGGGAATTCCGCGCTGTTCGAGCGCGTCCATCATGGCAAGAGAATTCATAACCGTGGCAAGCATGCCCATATGGTCGGCGGTGGTTCTGTCCATTTGCTTTCCCTGACGCCCCCGCCAAAAGTTTCCCCCGCCTATTACAAGTCCTACCTGTACCCCCATGTCGTGTACTTTGGATATCTGTTCCACCACGCGGGAAATAACGTTTTCATCCAGTCCGTGCCCCTGTTCGCCCGCAAGCGCTTCGCCCGAAAGTTTAATTAAAACTCGCTTATAGATAGGTTTCAAGCTACTTTACCCCTTATATAAACTTTTTCTTTTAAATTATACCAAATAAAAAATTAAATTGCAACCGCGTATGTATAATTATTGACAATCCCCCGATAAAATTATTTAAGGAAATAAAAAAACAACCGCCTTAAAAGACCGTTGTTTTTTTATAGTACAAGCGGAAAATATTTTATTGCCGATTTACAGTAATGTTTCTATGGCTATTAACAAAGCCGCTTTAAACCCCTCTTTATAGGCGAACAAACCGTATGCCGACTCCATGCCGCCCGAAGCTACGAACAATTCGTCCAAAAGCTTTTTCTGCTCTTCGTTTAAACCGCTTTCCAATTCGTTATGAAATTTATCATATTCTTTGAAAGCTTTTTTATACCTTTCGTTTTTACCCGCGTTTTCAGTAACGGCTTGAGTATCGAAATAAATTTCCTCTAATTTTGAATACATAAATTACACCTCTTTTATATTATTACTTATATTGTAATCTCAATTTTTGAGATTGTCAAGCATTTTTCTCAATTTTTGATATAATATATTTATGAGTGAATTAACGTTTGGAGAAAGATTAAAATTAATACGCATTTCAGAGGGCATAGCGCAATCAAAACTTGCAGAAGCTTTAAAAGTTTCAGTTAAAACCATTTCGCATTGGGAAACAAATTATACACAGCCCTCCGTTCCGCAATTAATTCAATTAGCCAATTTTTTTAATCTTACAATCGACGAATTAGTAGGCAGAAATAATTAAACAAACCCCGTCGGCGAAATCCGCCGACGGGGTTTGTTTTAACCTAATTGTATTAAAACACAGAGTTGCGAGCAGAACGAGGCCCGCGAGCACCGACCGCAGGGAATTTACTTTGCGTAAATGACCAAGGCGGCGCGGAACGCAACAAAGTTATGCGACGCAAATATGCGTTTAATGTTTTACTTCTTAATTGCTTCGATTTGCTTTGCAACTTCGTCCTGCAAATTTTCGCTCTTCTTTTCAAGACCTTCGCCCATTTCGAAACGCGCAAATCTTACAACCTTGAATTTGTCGCCGATAACTGCGGAAACCTTCTGGCTGTCGTCCTTTACGAACGCCTGTTCCATAAGGCAGTTTTCGGAATAATATTTGCCGAGCTTACCTGCAACTATCTTTTCAAGAATTTCCTTGGATTTGTTTGCGTTTTTAGGGTCGTTCTGCATCTGAACGAGCATAATTTCCTTTTCTTTTTCAAGAACTTCCGCAGGAACTTCCGAAGGAACAAGGTAAGAAGGTTTTGAAGCCGCTATCTGCAAAGCTACGTCGTGAAGAGATTCTTCCGCGCCCGCCTTGAAATTTTCGGCTTCTACCATAACGCCTACTTTACCGCCCATGTGGATATAAGTTTCTATTTTACCCTTTGTTTCGAAAATTACGAAACGGCGGATTGAAATTTTTTCACCAATAACCGCGGTTGCGTTGGTTATAAAATCTTTAACTGTTGCGCCTTCGAGTTTGCAATTAAGAAGCGCGTCCACGTCTGCGGGTTTGTTTTCCGCAACGACTTTTGCAACAGAGTCCACAATGCCGTGGAATTTTTCGCCGCGGGAAACGAAATCGCTTTCGCAGTTAATTTCCAAAAGCACGCCAGCGCCGCATTTAGCGCATACATATGCGCCTACAACGCCTTCGGCGGCAATTCTGCCTTCCTTTTTAACAGCTTTGGCTATACCGCGTTCTCTCAAAAGCTCGGCGGCTTTTTCCATATCTCCGTTTGCGTCGGTGAGCGCCTTTTTACAATCGAGCATGCCTGCGCCGCTCTTATCGCGAAGTTCTACAACGTCTTTTGCCGTAAATGCCATAATATGCCTCCTTATTCCGCACTCTCTGCGGGTACTTCTTCGTTAACGGATTCTTCCGCGGCGGCAACCACTTCCTCGATAGATTCGGGTTCGGTTTCTTCCCCGTGAAGAACGGGCGTTTCGCCCTGGTTAGCTTCTATAACGGCGTTTGCCATAACCGAAGAAATGAGCTTAACCGCGCGGATTGCGTCGTCGTTGCCGGGAATTACGTAATCGATAAGATCGGGGTCGCAGTTGGTATCGGTAATCGCAACAATGGGAATATTGAGCTTACGAGCTTCGGCAACTGCAATATCCTCGTTGTGGGGGTCCACTACGAACATAACGCCGGGGAGCTTGTTCATTTCTCTGATTCCGCCGAGGTTGGTTTGAAGCTTTTCAAACTCTTCTTTAAGTTTTGCAACTTCTTTCTTGGGCAAAAGGTCGAATTCGCCGTTCTGCTCCATTTTTTCTATTTTTACCATTCTGTCGATACGCGAACGAATGGTTTTGAAGTTGGTGAGCGTGCCGCCCAGCCAACGGGAATTTACATAATACATTCCGCAGCGCTCGGCTTCTTCCTTAACGGCGTCCTGAGCCTGCTTTTTGGTTCCGACAAAGAGAACGGTTTTTCCCGCTTTTACAGTTTCGCATACGAACTTGTAAGCCTCTTCCACAAGTCCCACGGTAAGCTGCAAGTCGATAATGTGAATGTCGTTGCGCGCCGCATAGATGTACTTAGCCATCTTGGGATTCCATTTTCTTGTCTGGTGCCCGAAGTGTACGCCCGCTTCGAGCAGCTGTTTCATTGATATAACCGCCATTTTAATTCCTCCGTTTAACCTCCCCGAAAGCGCGGCTTTTAAGAATTGAAATTCTGTCGGCGTTTATTACGGCATTGAAAGATTTTACCGTCACGGAACGCCCGCCTTTCGGGTGTGAATTTTTATAGCCAGAATATTTTAGCAAATATTATTTTTTTTGTAAAGCGGTTTTAAACGAATTTAAAGCTTTTTTAAGGTTTCCGAAAAATTTTCAACTATAATTTGCCTAAAATCCAAACCTAAAAAATCGGCGATTTTAAACGGAACTTCTATCGACATACGCCCCTGCGGTTTACCGTTGAGATAGCCTTTTAATCTGAAAACGTTTACTTTTGCTCCTTTTGCAAGCTCTTCCGCGGAAATATTTCTTTCTTTCATAATTTTTTTCACTTTTTCGATATCCAATAATTTTAATTCCTGCATACTATGCCTCATAATATTTGATTTGAAATTATTTTATACTAAATTTTTTAGTAAGTCAAATATTTTACTAATATTATTGGTATAATTTATTTCATGGAAAAAATAAAATTTTCAAAAAATTTAAAAACTTTACGATTGAATAAAAAATTAAGCCAAACCGAGTTAGCAAATCTTTTAGGCGTTGACCAACGTACTATAAGCGTATGGGAACGCGGAATTTGCGAACCGAGTTTTGAAATGCTTGAAAAATTGTGTGAAGTATTTGATGAAACACTCGAAAATTTACTAACATAATATTACCTTATGAAACAAATTTATTTTGCTGAAAACTTAAAACAATTGAGAAAAAGTAAAAATATTTCGCAGGATAATTTAGCTAAACTTCTCGGGGTTGACCGCAGAACAATAAGCGCATGGGAAAATAAAGTTTGCGAGCCGAGCTTTACCATTCTCGCAAAGTTATGCGAGATATTCGACGAAAGTTTCGACGGTTTATTAACTTAAACAATATGAGCAAAAAAATAAAATAGCGCGGCTTGTTTACAAGCCGCGCTATTAATTAACGCCGTAATATATATCAGTTTTCTTCGATTTCCTCGTTTTCCACTTCCTGTTGATAGAACTCGAAAACCTCTTCCAAAAGAGATTCTTCCTCTATAGGTTCCAAAGTTTCGTTGACTTCGTTAAGACGGAAAATAACAATTTCGTCCTCGCCTATTTCCTCGTTAGGTTCGGCGGCGAGCAAAAGGGTGTACTTTTCCCCTTTATATTCCGTGACGTCCAGCAACTTGAATTTTAAAACTTTGCCGAAATCGTCCACAAGCTCTATAATTTCGTTATCTTCTTCCTCTGTATTTTCGTTGATTTTATTCTCGTCCATAGTTACACCTTCTTATAATCCTTTTTTTAATTTGGCAAGATAACCGTCTAATATATTTGCCGCGGCGAGCGCGTCAACGTAATTTTTACGTTTTTCGCGGCGCATACCCTCGCTTATAAGCGTTTCATGCGCCATTTTGGTAGTAAACCGCTCGTCCTCGCAAACAACGGGCAAAGGCGTAACCGTTTTCAACGCCTCGATAAATCCGCGCGCACGTTCCGTTTGAACCGATTCGGTACCGTCGAAATTGACGGGCAAACCGCAAACTATTAACGTTGCGCCCTTATCTTTGGCTATTTTCGCAATAGCCGCCACGTCCTCTTTAAACCCTTTGCGGAAATATGTTTCCGACGGCAGAGCGTAGGTATTGAACGGGTCGGATATCGCAACTCCAATTCTTTTATCGCCTATATCGAAAGCGACGTATCTATCCATAGGCAACATTATAACATCAATCGTATAATTTTACAAGCGTTTTAAAAAGTAATATTGCCGCAGATACTGCGGCAATATTTTCCTTTCGGGTTATTTAACCCTCGGCTTCTTCGGAATGGGCTTCACCTGAACAGCAGCCCTTTTTTTCCAATCTTTCAAGCTGATTGTCGATATACTGCTCTGCTTTCTGCATTATATCTTCCTGATTCTTTTTAACAAGATTCAAAAGTTTGCAGTTGTTAGCGACAATAAGCGCGCCGCCCGCCATACCTATGGCGAGTCCAAGAATAAATTTTTCCACTTTTTCTCCTCGTAAAAGGGATATTACCCTTATAAGAAGTATGGGAATAGCGATAAAAATTTATGAATGTAAAAATTTGTAAAGTTATACGCCCCGCTTCGCGCGAACGTAATTAAAATTTCACCGTTATAAAAAACTTTTATTTAAGAATTTTTCAGCTGAAGTCTTAAAAGGGCGTTTTCGTCGGCAAGCCTTTTTAAAAGCGAGGTAAGTCGCTTGTTTTCTTCCTTCAACGAAGCCGCTAAACGGTCGTAAAGTCCGTTTATTTCTTCCTCTATTCTTCTCTGCGCTTCGTCCTCTTTATTTATTCCGCACTCGCGCATAATGCGTTGAAGTCTTTCCGGTTCCTTTGCGGAAACATTGCGGTATTTATTCTGATAACGAAGCATAAGCTTATCGTCGCCGCCGGAAAGGTTCAAAACTGCTCTGCGCACCGATACGCCTTTACTTTTCTGCAATAAAATTTGTTTTAATATTCTATCCGTTTCCAATTCCGAAAAAGGAATTATTTTTTCTGCTTTCAAATTTTTGCCGCCGAGCATTTTTTTAACGCGTTCGTCGCCCGTGCTGCGCAACAAGGCGTAATAATAATTTCTTACGCTGCCTTTGGCTCTGCCCGTCTTATTTGCGTAAGTTGTGAAAAGGGCTGTCAAAGTTTTACCCGATTTTTTGCCGGCGCTTATAAATTCAACCAATTCGTTTGCTTCTTCTTCGGTATAGCCGTTTATTTTATTCATAAAAAATCCTCCTGACGTAATGAATATTGACATAATTTTGAGCTTCTATTCATTAAATAATAAAGAGATTGTCCATATCCGCAGGAGGGTTGTATGCGCGTTTACTTTTTATCTTATAAGCCGGCTATTTTAAAACTGAACGGCCTGTACGTGGGCGGGATCGATTTATTCGAAAGACATATAGAGTTGGAGCTTTCGGACAGCGTGCTTGCGGAAATAGTGCCGGGAGAAAATTTACAGCCCGTAAATTTTTTTATAAACGAAAAACTGCTTTTTAACCCGCCCGAATATATGGACGTATATTTAATGGATGGCGAAGCGCTGATTTACATACGCGAATACGGCAATAAAAACATTAAATTGAGCGTAATAGCGCAAACCCGCTTTTGCGGCGAGCTCGTCACAATTTTTTCGCAGGGCGGGGCGTTTGTTTCTGTAGAGGGAACGGGCTATTCTCTTACCCCTTTGCCCGCAAAATTTTTACACGCCGCGTTCAGCGAAGAAATGTTGGCGGGGTATCCCGTGCTCGCCGTGCGCGGCGGGAACGAATTGTTAATACTTTCCGATAAGGGCAAACGGATTTTTATGAACGAAGTTGAAAGCGCGGAATTCGGCGATACTTTGAACATTACCGCGGCGTTCGAAACGTGTACGGCGGCGAAAGCCGTATGTTCTTACGGCTACGACGGCGAAAAGCTCACGCTTTTGAACAGTAAAACTATCGAAACCCGTCCTCCCGAAAAAAACATTTTGCACTTTGCATTTTTTGAAAGCGTTTTAACCTGCGGCAACTACGAAAATTATCTGGACGACGAGCTCAAACTCAAAGCCGGCTCGCTTAAAAAATATTTGGGGGATTTTGTAAGCGTGACCGTTCCCACCGAAAAATTTTACGCCGAACACAAAAACGAACGCGCCGCGGGATTGGTTTACCCCAAAGCCGCGAACCTTTTCGAAGTAAAATATTTTGCCGTGGAATTGAACGGCGACAAAATTTCAAACGTTTTTCCGGCGGAATAAACGCCGAATGAACGCAAACGCCCCGCCGAAGGCATGACTTCGGCGGGGCGTTAAATTAAACGGAAAATTCAAAAAGTTTTATTACATCCGGCTTAATTTTAAATTATTACTATTATTTGACAAAAAGAAATTGTTTGTAGTATAATTTTTGTATGGATATGAGAAGAAAATCATTTTATTTTATAGCTGTTATCGCCGCGGCGGTAATTTTGTTTGCGACGACTTTTACAATTTTTACTTGCAACACCGAAAAGGCCGAAGCAGGAGACTCGGAAGTTTTTTATTTTAATTCGGTGGATATGAAAATCGACGTGCGCGAAGACAAAACTCTTGCCGTTACCGAAACTTTAACGGCGGTTTGGAACGAACAGAAAACCAGCCTTATCCGCGATATTCAGCGCGTCAGCAAAACCACGCGCGTTATAGACGGCAAAAAATACGAAGGGCAAAATTATTTTGCCAAAATTTCCGATATTTCCGCCACGCTGGACGGCAAGCCCTGCGCTTCAACAATAATCGGCGCGTTCGACGAATTATATTTAACGGATTTCTTTTCGATAGAAATGTACGATTTAAACGGCGCGAAGCTCCAGCCCGACCGTCCTTATACATTCGTTTTGAATTACATATACGACATGAGCGACGACAAATACAAGGACTTTGACGACTTCACTTTCGATATTTTCGGTTATGAAATGAATCCCGCCGAAAATTTCCATGCCGAAATTACTTTTCCCGAAAGCGCCAAATTAGACAAATCCAACGTTACGGCGAGAGAAGGGTTGATTTTGCCGTGGGAACCGAAAACGGATATAGGCGAATCTCTTGAGGTGGACGGCAACCGCGTGGAAGTTAACGCGGTAAGGCTTGCAAAAGGACTTACCTTGCAGGTAATTCTGCCCGACGGTTTTTTCAACGTCGCTTTCACCACAATTTGGTACTATTGGATTTTTCTTTTGCTTGCGGTGATATCCGTAATTTTGATTTTGGTTTTAACTGTAAAAAATCTTCCGGTACGTCCCGTTAAACCCGTAGAATTTTACCCGCCGGAAGGATTGTCCGTAATGGAATTTTCGGCGATAGTTCACAGAGGCGCAAGAACAAAAGACGCCGCCGCTTTAATTTTAAAATGGGCGGACGCAGGACTGATAACTATAAGCCAAGACGGACCGCGCGACCTTTGGCTGGTGGTAAACAAAGATATAGACCTTGACAAAGCTTTTAAAGATAAAAAATATTTTGACAACGAATCGGAAAAAAGATATTTCAAAACGCTGTTCACCAAACGAAACGGCGGCGTATTTTCAACCTTGCAATTTAAAAAAGGCAATTATTCACAGAAGAGGGATATGTATAATTCAACCAAAGGTTTAACGAGCGCGGCAAAAACTTCTTCCGTTTTGGAAACCAAACAAAAAACGCGCAAACTGATACCTTTTATGGGACTTTTGCCCATGGCGTTAACCGTTTTGTATTTCGCCATTCTCCGCTGGGATTTAATACCTCTGTTGTTCCTTATTTTTATGGCGGCGGGCACGTTTGCCGGAACTATGGGAATTTCGGAAGAAAACACCGCGCCTATGTTGATTATATTTATTTTCCCCGTAGCGTTTTTTGCGATGCCGTTCTTCGCTTTCGTAAGCATATTCGCATTGCCGTTGTACGATTACGCGTTTATGCTGGTGATTTCCCCCATAATATACGCTGTTTGCATGTTTGTCATACCGTTCGTCATTGGCAGAAGAAAGAAAGACGTTAATTTGGTATACGGCAGAATTTTAGGTTTCAAAGACTTTTTGCTTAAAGCCGAACTGCCGCGCATTCAACTTTTATTTGACGAAAACCCCGACTATTTTTCGGAAATTCTTCCTTGGTGCATGATACTCGGAATAAGCGACAAAGTCAAAAACCGTTTTGCCGCTTTGGAACGCGTAAACATGCCGCGCGTTATAGAAGATAATATAAGCCTTATAGCAATCAGCTCCTGTATAGGCTACTGCGGAACCGCGGGCGCTCCACGGTCTTCGGGCGGCGGAGGTGGCGGCGGCTTCGGAGGCTCTTCGGGCGGCGGAGGTGGCGGCGGCGGATCTCGCTCGCGTTAATATTGAAAACAATAAAAAAGCGGACGGTTTAAAGCCGTCCGCTAATTTAATACATTTTATTTCTTTTCAATAAAAACTTGCACAGCTTCAAACGTTTCGTCGGAAACATAATGCTCCATTGTGCAGGCGTCGGTATTTGCGTTATCCTCGCTCACGCCCAACTTCAACAAAAATTCGCGCAAAACGCAGTGACGGTAATAGATTCTTTCGGCATACTCCGCCCCTTTTTTAGTCAAATAAATATGCATGCCGTCAAATTCGATAAAGTCGCCGCTTTGCAATAATTTTAAAGCTTTTTGAACGGCGGGCTGCGAAACCCCCATTTTACGGGCAACGTCCACCCTGTGCACGTATTCCATATCGCGCGACAACAAAAGTATTGTTTCAAGATAATCTTCCGACGACTGATTGTATTTCATGGGCTTATTATATAACAATATGTTTTATATGTCAACAATGAATATAAAGCGTTTTATAAGAAAACCGGCGTAGCGGTAAAGCTGCGCCGGTTAAATTTAAATTTTAATTTTCCTCGCCTGCAAGCAGAGCTTCCCTCTCGGCAACGGCTAGAGCTTCGGTCATACTTTCTATATCGCCCATAATAAATTCGTTTAGGTTATACTGCGAAAGTCCGATTCTGTGATCCGTAACCCTTCCCTGCGGGAAGTTATAAGTGCGTATTCTCTCGCTTCTGTCGCCCGTTCCCACAAGGCTTTTTCTGTGTTCGTCGTAAGCGGAACGGTTCTGATTGCTGTAATAGTCGTAAAGTCTGGAACGCAAAACCTTAAACGCCTTGTCCTTATTTTTAAGCTGGCTTCTCTCGTCCTGACAGGTCACGACTAACCCCGTGGGGAAATGCGTAATTCGTATGGCCGTTTCGGTCTTGTTTACCTTCTGACCGCCCGCACCCGAAGAACGGTACACGTCCACGCGTATATCCTCTTCCTTTATTTCCACTTCCACATCCTCCGCTTCAGGAAGAACCGCCACCGTTGCGGTGGAAGTATGAACGCGCCCCTGCGATTCCGTTTCTGGCACGCGCTGTACGCGGTGCACACCGCTTTCGAACTTCAACTGTTTGTATGCGTCCTTGCCCGCAACGTTGAAAACAACTTCCTTTATACCGCCGAGCTCGGTTTCGTTTATATCCACAAGTTCGGTTTTTAACCTGTGCCGCTCGCAGTAATTGAGATACATTCTGTATAATTCGTAAGCAAACAGCGCCGCTTCTTCCCCGCCTGCGCCGCCTCGAATTTCAACGATACAGTTTCTGTCGTCGTTTTTATCTTTGGGCAAAAGCAAAATTTTAAGCTCGTCCGTAAGCCGTTGCAAATTTTCCTTGCAAGCTTCGATTTCAGCGAAAAAAAGCTCCTTCATTTCCGAATCCGTTTCCGCTTTATACGCCGCTTCCGTTTCCGCAAGCCTTTTTTCATTTTCGGCGTATTCGGCGTATTTTTCGGCGGTTTCCGCAATTTCCGAATGAGCTTTCGCAATATTAGTCCATTCGGGCGGATTCGAAATAACGGCGGCATCGCTCATTCTTTCGGATAGCTCCAAATATCGCGCATATATATCTTTAAGTTTTTCAAAAAAGCCGCTACGCAAATTATTCTCCGTATTTTTTATTATATTCGGCGATGCACTTTCTGATAATTTCTATCGCCTCGTGTTTATGACAAATTTCCTTAACAGCAGTAACTTTATGTTCGAGCATTTTATAAACCTCGAAAAAGTGCATCATTTCTTCGAAAATATGCTTGGGTAATTCGTGAATATCGTAAAAATGCTTGTAATTGGGGTCGTTTACGGGGACGGCGATAATCTTTTCGTCCAACTCGCCGCTATCCACCATTTTTATAACGCCTATAGGCACACATGTAACCAACGTCATAGGGTATATGCTTTCGTTACATAATACCAAGACGTCCAAAGGGTCGCCGTCGTCCGCAAGCGTGCGGGGGATAAAGCCGTAATTTGAAGGATACACCGTAGAAGTGTACAGAACTCTATCCATACGCAAAAGCCCCGTTTCTTTATCGAGTTCGTACTTTGCTTTACAACCTTTGGGAATTTCTATCAACGCTTCGAACTTGTTTTCGGTTACTCTTTCTTTATCGATATCGTGCCAGATATTCATATTTACTCCTTTGTAGCGAAAAAACCGTTAAAAGACAATTTTAACAAAACGGTCCACTCCGCTCAAATCCTTTAAAACCATGGCGTATTCCCTCTTGGGGAAAATTTGCAATATAGCTTCCGTCTGCCCTTCGCCGCATTCCAGTATCAACATACCGTCCTTAGCGAGGTAACTTTTAATATCGCTTGCCAATCTTCGGTAAAAATCCAATCCGTCCTCTCCGCCGTCCAGCGCGACGCGAGGTTCGAATTCGCGCACTTCGCGCTGAATCAAAGCTATTTCGTCCGTGGGTATATAAGGGGGATTGCAAACTATAATATTGAATCTGCCGTGCACGTTCTCGAACATATCGCCCACCGCGAAAGATATATTAACGCTGTTATAGTTGGCGTTTTCCCGAGCAAGCATAATAGCCGCGTCCGATAAATCGGAAGCGGTGACGCTTACTCCTCTGCCGTTGCACGCTTTTGCCACGGCCACGGCTATACAACCCGAACCCGTGCACAAATCCAATACTTTATCGCCGTCCTCCACGCTCTTTACTACAATATCGGCAAGGAGCTCGGTTTCGGGACGAGGAATCAACGCGCGTTCGTCTACTTTTATTTTACAGTCGTAAAATTCGGTATCGCCTATTATATACCAAAGCGGTCTGCCCGTCAAACGTTCTTTTTCTATTTGTTTTATACGCTTGCTTTCGGAAGGCTTAACCGTTCTGTCTTCGGAAAGCTCGCTGCGTTTAACACCGAGAACCAAAGAGTACAGCCATTCCGCGTCGCTTTCGTCTATGCCCGCTGCGGAAAATTTCTTTTTGGTTTCTTCAAGCATTTTAGAAAGTATTCCGCTGGTTATAAACTCCGTTTCCGCCGCGTTTTCATCCGCGTCCATTTCAAGAGTTTTGTTAAAAGCCGCGATAGCCACTTCAAGCATTTCGTCGTCCGGCTCGCGCGTTGTAAGAGTTTTTTGGAGAAGTTTTCCCGGAGCTTTGAAAATGTTTACGAAAGCGTTGTCGAATTTAGCAAGAAATTTAAGTATCTCGTATGAAACGCCCGCAATTAAAGGCAACAAAACTATTTCCACGCCTATTTTAGCTAAAACCTGCAACGCGTCGTTTTTTATACTGCTTACGCCTATCCCCCAATATACGAGAGAGATAATTACAATGTTTATAATGAGCACAATAAACAAAAACGAAGTGCCGCACCTGTCGTGTATGCGCGAAAAACTCTTTACGTTTTCGGGCGTAAGCTCAGCGCCGTGTTCGAAAGCGTTTATAGTTTTGTGCTCAGCGCCGTGATACATATAAAGCCGGCGAATATCTTTAAGCAATAAAATAAGCGTAAGATATATCAAAAAAATAACGAGTTTGAAAACTCCCTGTAAAACGAATTCCCAAACCGTACCGCCGAGTACGGGGAAAAAATTTTTTAAAAGTTCAATCAAAAAATTAGGCAAAACTATAAAAAGTCCCACCGCCAATGCGACGCCGATAAAAACCGAAATGTAAGTAACGATATCCATTACGTTCATTTTCAGTTTTTCGGCAAACCATTTTTGAATTTTTCCGCCTTCGGTTTCGTCGTCGCCGTATACGGAAGCCGAACGCATAAGCGTTTTTGTTCCGCTCACCAAAGAAGAAAAAAGGTTAACAACACCGCGCACCAAGGGAATCTTTTTAGCCGTAACGGCCGCTTTACCGTGCGAAATACGCTTTGCTTCTATCTGTATTTCGCCGTCCGGAGCTCTGACCGCCGTAGCCTGACAGGTTTTACCGAGAAAAGTAACCCCCTCCAAAACCGCCTGACCGCCGATATATGTTCCGCACTTCTTCTGTTTTTTCTCTTTTTTATTCTTTGACATAAAGCTGTTATTTTCCCCGCTCAGCAGATAGAAATACGGCTCCAAAAAAATTTGGAGCCATGCAATTACTTACTATATCTTTTGTTGAATTTTTCTACACGGCCGCCTGTATCGACAAGTTTTTGCTTGCCTGTAAAGAAAGGATGGCATTTATTGCAGATATCAACCTTTAACGTGTCCACTTTTTTTGTAGTACCGGTCTTAAACGTAGCGCCGCAAGCGCAAACCACGTCTACTTCGTGGTAATCGGGATGTATTTCGGGCTTCATAATTCTCACCTCGCTATTATTTCTTCTGATGCTATACCATTATATACGATTAAATTTTTATAGTCAATTGTTTTTTTGCTTATGTAACAAAATTTAAACGAAATTTAGCCGCAATAAATTTTATGCGCAATCAGTTGCAAAAGTTTGCAAAATAGCGTATAATGAGCATTAAGTTATGGATAACTGGATTTTAAAAGGCGCCAAAAATCTCGTAAACGAGCTCGGCGCCGTAAGCATCACTTCACCTTCACAGGTTAAAGTAAAGGTTTCTCATTTACTTATGACCGATTTTGACAAGCTTGTATTCGACGGAACCGTGGAAACAAACTACCCGCGCATTTTAGGTCGCGCCGCCGTAGGCATAGTTACGGAAACGGGCGACGATTGTTACGGACTTGAAAAAGGAACGCGCGTGTATCTTAACCCCACCCGCGCATGCGGAGAATGTTTTCAGTGCAAAACAGGCAAACCCAAGGATTGCTCCGCCGTTCTGACGGCAGGCAAGGATTTCGACGGGTTTATGCGCGATTTTGCCGTCTGCGAATACGGCGACGTTGCGCCTTTACCCGATTCGGTGGACGATTTTCACGCTCTTTGTATAGAAACCGTCGCCATTGCGGAAAATATTTACGATAAACTACAACTTTCCGCAGGACAGAAAGTGGCCGTAGTAGGCGCGGATTTTACCGGCAATATTCTCGCGCAGGTATTGCAATACCACAAAGTTATACCCATTATTATAGACAACTCGCCCGCAAATCTGGAACGCGCAAAAAAATGCGGTATATTTTTCGCATTTTCCGCGGACGACGATCTGGAACGCAACGTGCTTGACGCAACGAGCGGCGAGCTTTGTTCGGCAGCCGTATTCTGCGCAAGCTCCAAATTGCCCGTATCCGTTACCACAAGACTTGTAAGCGAAGGAAAAACCGTGGTTCTCGGCTTTACCTCCACTTCCGATTCGGTAATAGAAGTACGCGATATTTTGAGAAAAAACATAACTTTGACGGGTGTTTCCACGGCTTACGACTATACCGACGCCGTAATTAACATGCTTGTACACAATGCGGTAAACACTGATTACTTTGAAAAGAAAGTGCTTACCGAATACGACCCCGCCGAACTTTTAGCTAACCCCGAAACGTTTAAAGCAGGCAGAATGACCATTTTGAAAATGATAATTTAAACGCGGGTTTAAGCGGATTCCGCGCATATACATAGCCTTTACCGCCATGAGGGTAAAAGGCGTCAAATCCGATTATGCGCAATTTCCCGAGACTTATATTTACACTTAATTTTTTGTATCTTATACTGATTGCGGCGCAAATAGCCGCAATTGTTTTTTTATGTCTGTATATACCGGCTTTCATGCCCGCCGCTTTAAGTTACGTTATACTGTGGCTTGTCAACGCCGCCACCGCCGCGGTGCTGTTTTCCCGCAAAGGCGCGCCGGAAGTTAAAAGCGCATGGTTCGTTATAATAGCGTCGATACCGGTTGCGGGAGCTTTTATATATTTAATAGCCACCGTAAAAAGAAAACCTTGCGGCATATTAACCGTTAAATGCAAGAGCACGCAAGGACTTTCCGCCGCCGCAAACTCGCTTTGCGGAACAGCGGAAGTAGGTTACGACTCCGCAAAATATTTCAGGAGCGGAACGGAATTTTTTAAATCTCTCACAGAAGAGATATCCCGCGCCAAACAAAGCGTTTATATAGAATTTTTTATTATTCACCGCGGACATATATACAATACAGTGATAACCGCGCTGGAACGCGCAAAAGCCAACGGCGCGGAAATAAAAATTATTTTCGACGGTTTGGGTTCGGCTTTCAAAGTGAGCAAAAAAGACGTAAAAAGGCTTAAAAATCTGGGAGCCGAAGTTAAAATATTTCACCGCCTAACTCCTTTACCTTTGCCCAAACTGAACTTCCGCGATCACAGAAAAATAGTAAGTATAGACGGAAAAGCAGCATATACCGGCGGGCTTAACCTTGCCGACGAAAATGCCAACCTCGTAAGCCCTTACGGCTATTGGAAAGATACGGGCGTAGCGGTTTACGGCGCCGCGGCAAAAGTATTCGAGGGAATGTTCCTTTCGGTATGGAACGGTAAACATGAAATGACCGCGCCCGAAGGCGGAAAAGAGCCGTGTCTGCCGTTTTACGACAGTCCTACCAACAAATCGTTTTGCGAGGACGCTTACGTTTACGCGCTGAGTTCCGCAAATAAGAGAGTTCATATTATGACGCCTTATTTTTGCGTAAGCGATAAGACCGCGGCGGCGCTTACGTTTACGGCAAGACGGGGAGTCGACGTAAAAATAATAATTCCGCATATCCCGGACAAAAAATACGCTTTCGCCATTTCCAAAGCCTATGCGCGCACGCTTACGGGAAGCGGAGTAAAATTTTACGAATACACGCCCGGTTTTATGCATGCGAAGTGTCTGATATGCGACGACCGCGTATTTTTGGGAAGCTACAACTTCGATTTCAGGTCCACCCACTTCAATTACGAGTGTGGAATACTTTTTCAAGGCATGCTCGCCGAAGAAGTGGAAAGGGATTTTGAAGAATGTTTAAAACTTTCCTCACCGCTTAAAGAAGAAAAAATTCCGCCGGCAAAGAAGTTTACAAGATTCATTTTAAAATTGTTTGCCCCTCTAATTTAAACAGTTTTGTAAATTGACAAAAATTCCGTCCGCTGTTATAATAATTCCGAGGTGAACACATGAAATTATTTATAGCTTCCGATATTCACGGTTCGGCAAAATACTGTAAAGAAATGCTTGCCGCGTTCAAACGCGAAAACGCGGACAAACTGTTGCTTTTGGGTGACATACTTTACCACGGCCCCAGAAACCCTCTTCCCGAAGAATACAATCCCGCCGCAGTTGCGGAAGCGTTGGGTACGGTAAAAGAAAAAATCATTTGCGTTTGCGGAAACTGCGACAGCGAAGTAGACCAAATGGTTCTGCCGTTTCCCGTGCTTTCGGATTACGCCGCCGTTTACGCGGACGGCGTCAGCATTTATATTTCGCACGGACACCGTACCATTCCCCCTCTCGGCGAACGCGACGTTTACATTACGGGGCATACGCACGTGCCCGTTAAAGAAAATTTGCCTTATTTACATCTTAACCCCGGTTCTGTTTCTCTTCCCAAAGAAAACAGCAAGCGCGGTTATATACTTTTTGACGGCGGGGAATTTTATTTCAAAACTCTCGACGGACAACCGGTAACGCTTTAATTTGTTTTCCATATTTTAATAAATAAATTTTTCCCCGTTAGCCGGGGATTTTTTATTTCTTGAAAACCGATTGAAATACCGGAAAATTTTTTTGATTTTTTTATTTCAAACGCTTGACAATTATTACTATGCAATGTATAGTATTAGACAAAGCGGGGTATTATCAATGGATAGTCAACTTAAAAAAGGAATATTGGACGTATGCGTACTGCACGCTATAAGCAACGGCGAAAGTTACGGATATAAGATAATCAACGATTTGGAAGGCATAATGGAAATATCCGAAAGCACGCTTTACCCCATACTAAAAAGATTGGAAGCCGGCGGCTACATAACCGCCCGCACCGCCGAATTCAGCGGCAGGTTGCGACGATATTATAAAATAACGAGTTTGGGACTTAAAAAATTAGTATCGGGCAGAACGGATTTACAAGAAATTAACATTATTTATAAAAAAATATTCGGAGGCAGAATATGACTTATAACGAATGGAGAGACGAATTAAAAAGCAATCTTTTAAGCGTTTCCGAAAGCGAAAGAAGACGCGTTTTGGACTACTATGCGGAAGCTTACGCCGACAGGCGCGACGCAGGTTACAGCGAACGCGAGATAATAGAAGATTTCGGAGCGCCGTACGACGCCGCGCTGAGAATATTGGACGGCAAACGCGAAACTTACGACGACGATATTTACGAACGTTCGCCGCGCCGTTCCGCAAGAGAAACTCGGCGGGAAGAACGCGAACGCCGCCGTGAAGAAGAAAGACGGCGCGATGAAGAACGCCGCAGAGAATACGACAGAACCAGAGAAGAGCGTTATTCCGCTCCTTCCGATCCTCCCGCGGCAAGGCGCGAAGATTATACCTGGGTATTCGTTCTGCTGTGCGTAATTTTTTGCGTGCCTCTGTTCGGGGCAATCATGAGTTTGGTAGGCATAACCATAGCGTTTTGCGTGGCTCCGTTCGGCGTGCTGATAGGCGGCGTGGCCACCATGGGCGGCGGAATAGGCGCTATGGTCGCAGGAGATTTTGTCGGAGGATTGGTTACTTTCGGCACAGGGCTTATAATATTCGGAATAAGCATAATTTTATTGCCGCTGTTTATAAAACTTGTAAAACTCATGTGGAAACTTTTTGTAAAACTTTTCAACTGGGTCAAATCGCTTTTCAGCGGAAGGGAGGCTATATAATATGAACGGACTCGTAAAAGCTGTAATAGCAGGCTCTGTAATAATAGTTTTAGGCGTTTTAATAATCGTAGTAACCCTTGCCCTAAACGGATGGACGGTAAATGTTGATTGGGAAACCAAAACTTTTGAAAACGAACAGGCAGTAAAATCTCTGACTATAGACTACTCCATGGGCGATATAAACTGTAAATTTTACGACGGCGAAAAAATAAAAATAGAATATCCCGATTGTGAAAGATATAAAACCGAAATTAACGAACAAAACGGCGTGTTGAGCATTACTTCCGCTAAACGCCGGTGGTATGATTTCGGTATGTGGTGGTCCGACGTACCCGCCGCAACCGTATACATGCCGAACGGAACCGTTTTGGATTTGGACCTTATATTCAACGCCGGAACACTTAACGTAGAGAGCGGAACTTACGGAAATATAAAATGTAAAGTTAATGCGGGCGCAGTTAAATTCGGCAATATAATTTGCCAATCGTTTGACAATACGATAAATGCGGGAGTCGTTAAATTCGATAATTTAAATTGCGACACTTTCAGAAACAAAATCAACGCCGGAAGCGTTAACGCCGATTCCGTCGTCTGCAATAAATTCGAAAGCGAAATGAACGCCGGAGACGCATATTTCCATAAAATCGATTCCGCGGACATATTTGCAAAACTGAACGCGGGCTATACGGAATTAACGGTTGTAGGTACTAAAGAAGAATTCGCCATAAGCGTGGAAAAAAACGCAGGTTCATGTAATATTTTCGACAAAGCGGACGGCATAAAAAAATTGACGGCAAAAATAAACGCAGGTTCTTTGAACGTTGAGTTTACGGGAATATAAAAACTTGCGTTGACAAGTACGATATAAAATGATAAAATACAGTCTGTCCTACGAAAGACAGACTGTATTTTAAGGTTAACTTATGAAATTCGATTACGAAGCAAAATATTTCAATCCCGAACACGTTTTGGAATGCGGACAAATATTCCGCTTTATACCGTATAAAAACGGCTACAAAGTTTTTTCCGCCGATAAGGCTTGTTACGTCTACGCGGAAGGAAAAAAAACATGCGTCGAATGCGAAGACGGCGATTATTTTTACGAATTTTTCGACCTAGCGCGCGACTATTCGCAAATAGTCAACCGAGCCAAAGTCCACAATATACCTTTGTTAACCGCTTCTTGCGAGCAATGTTGCGGCTTGCGCCTGTTAAATCAAAATAAGGAAGAAATGATTTATTCGTTCATCGTTTCTCAAAACAACAATATTCCGCGCATAAAAGGCATTATTTCGCGCATATGCGAGGGGTTAGGCGAAAAACGAGAATTTATGGGCGAAACGTATTACGCTTTCCCTTCCTCCCCCGCTCTCGCCTCCGCGGGATCGGAATTTTTCCGCAACGCCGGATGCGGTTACCGCGATATATACCTTGCCGAAACTTCGGCGCGCATTACGGAAGAGGGAATCGGACGTCTTTACGAACTGAACACCGCAGAGCTGAAAAAGGAGCTCTTAACTTATAAAGGAATCGGCGCAAAAGTGGCGGATTGCATATCGCTGTTCGGATTCGGCAAGCGCGACAGCTTCCCCGTAGATACCTGGATAGAAAAGATTTACCGCGAGGATTTCGGAGGAACTCTTACTGACCGCGCAAAAATTAACGAATATTTCACCGATCTGTTTAAAGAAGACGCGGGGTACGTTCAACAGTATTTATTTTACGGAAAAAGATTGCAATTATAAAATACGCAAATTTCGGCTAAACTAATAATATGCCGGACTATTTTTCGCATTTAATCGCCGCCGAAAAGATTTATGAAAATCTCGACGGCAAGAGCAGACAACTGATAACGTCGGAACCCTTGTTTTTCTTAGGCGCGCAGGGCGCGGATATTTTCTTTGCTTACAATGCAAAATTCACCAAAAACAATTTAGGCAGAACTTTGCACAAACAGAACGCCGCGGAACTTTTTAAAAAGTTGTGCAAGGGCAACCCTTCCTACGCGGCGGGATACGCTACGCATTACGCGCTCGACTGTATGCTTCACCCCGTTGTGTACGCCTACGAAAGCGCGCACCGTTCGCCGCTTGCCCATCAGAGTTTCGAAAACGATTTAGGACTTTATATAAGCAGGCTCTACGGCGTTCGCCGCAGCATATTACCGCGCGAAAAGGTTCTCGCCTGTACCGGCGCGGTATACGACAGCATAAAACTCTTACAACCGCAAGTAACCGTAACGGGAGTTGAAAGATGCCTTAAACGTCATTTTTCATACACCCGGTATCTATACCGTATTAAACGTCAAAACTACAAATGCGATTTTGATTTCCCCGCTTTAAAAGATATCGTGCAAGAAGCCGTCGCATTCGGAGCTTCGGTAGTAAACAATGTTTTGACAAAAGAAATAGACGAAACGTTATTTCAAAAAGAATTCTTACAACGCTGAACCGCGGCGCGCAATTTGCGCGCCGCGGTTTATCAAAACGCTTCCGACGACAGAATTTTATCGTAAATACCGGCGTTTAAAAGCCGTTTATATAGTTCGTCCTCTCCTATTTCGTCTATAAACGTTTCGCCGTAAAGTTGAATTACAAGATACCTGTTTCCGTCTACAAACTTCAACGCGTCCTTGAATGTAGCGTTCTCGTCCAAAATTACGTAACGTATTTCTCTTCCGCGTTTTTTCTTTTTAGCGGCAAAATTTATTTTTTGCGCGGGCGGACTTTTCTGGAAAGCCGAACAAAGCAGGAATGCCGCCACCGTGAACACGGAAATATTCCTCAAAAGAAATATATAAACGAAAATCAAACCTATCACTACCGCCAAATTTACGACGCGCAGAATGATATTTAATGTTTTAGCGGAAAAAAATCTGCTTACCGCGCATTTTGCCACTCTTCCG
>CATKAP010000243.1 GCA_949746255.1 uncultured bacterium | reverse complement strand
CTCTCCTAATTATGCTCACTCGGAAGAATGTAGCGATACATTAGAAGATGCAGTATCAGACTTAGATGATATAATTGCCTCTTTAGAAGCGATTAGTTAAGAGAGGTAATTATATATGCATCGAGGCGAAATATATTTGGTTGACTTAAATAATCATGTCGGTTCTGAGCAAACTGGTATTCGCCCTGCAATTATTGTGCAGAATGATGCCGGCAATAGCCACTCCCCCACTACTATTATTTGTCCATTAACCTCACAACGAAAGCCTTCGATGATGACTCACGTAGCTCTTTCACCAAAGGACTGTGGCATTATCAAAGAATCCATAGTTCTTTGCGAACAAATTTGTGTGATTGATAAATCGCTGGTTAAGAAAAAGTTAGGTGAGGTACGGAACAAAGCTAAAATAGAGGAGTTTAATAAAAAACTATTGATTTCAATAGGAATTGAGGGAACATACCTTGAACAGAATAATTAAAAAAGTCAACGAAAATGGAACAGACATTTTTAAATGCGTCCTTGAAGGCACTGAACAGTGCCTACTTATACATAAGAATTGTGCAAATAAATGCACGAGTTGCCCGATGATGCAGAAAATTATGGAGAAACTTTACTTATACGAAAGTATAGAATATGATGACACAAATTAGGAGGTAAATTAATGTTTGATAACGATTATATGTATGGCTCTTCCGCTGCGATAACTCCCATAAGAAAGCTGTATGAAACCTCTGACGAAAAAATTGAGCGTCTTACTCGTGAGAATAAGATACTCGTTGAACAAATCGCAATTGAGCGTTCAGCACGCGAAGACGCTGAACGTCGTGCGGACGAATATAAAAAACGCTTGGAGACGTTGCAAAATGCGCCACGGCGCGTAAGGCGTAAAAAGTCTGAGATACCCGAAGAAGAATATAGCGAATATAAGTCTGATGGAAAGCTGAAAGCAAGACCCGCTGACCCTATTCGTTCTTATGAGGATTTCTACAACATTCAACAATACTTCTTAGATAGTGGCAAGCTGAGAGACTGGGCTTTATGGACAGTCGGCGTAGCCTTCGGGTTGCGAATCTCCGACTTGCTTAGCTTAAAGATTAAAGACATCTTAAATGAAGATTTGTCATTCAAGTCTTGTATCAAGGTTGTTGAACAGAAAACTTCAAAGATGAATAACTGCCTCATAACCGAGGCTGTTAAAGTAGCTTTGACTACTTACTTTGACTCCATCAAATGGAACTTTACCGTTGATGACTACCTCTTCAAGAGTAAAAAGACAGGCGGTAAGATGTGTGAAGAATATGGTTGGAAGATAATATCTGATGCTGGTAAGGCACTCGACCTTCCTATCAATATTGGTTCACACACTATGAGAAAAAGTTTCGCAAATATAGCCGCTTGTGTGGACAAGTCCCACATCGATATGAATGCGATTACAAAAATCCAAGGCTTATTAAACCACTCTGACCAACGAGTTACGATGCGTTATCTTGGCAAGTTCCAAGAGATGTTCGATAGAGCCCGTATAGCCGTGAGCGATTTCATACTTGGTAGAACAGATGTGCACGAGCTTATCGCTGGCGATAATTACTCGATAGATGACATTGTAGGGAAATTGGATAATTTAGAACAATATATATTAAGGAATAGCGAGGTAAAATAATGAATTTCT
>CATKAP010000242.1 GCA_949746255.1 uncultured bacterium | reverse complement strand
GTTGCAACTTTTATGGACGCATATGAGGCAGCGATTGTAAATGCAATTAGTAATGGTGATTCTGTTTCATTATATGGGTTTATGAAGATTGAACGCAGAGAGAAGAAAGAGTATGTTGGGCATGGATTTGGAACAAAAGATAGGAAAGTAATTCCAGCACATGATTTTGTAAAAATTCGTCCCGGTAATTCTCTGACAGATTGTGTCAAATGATTGGTGCAGGAGGATCGTCCCTCCTGCCCGGTATGGGAGAATAGCTTAACAGGCAGAGCATTTGGTTGAAGCCCAAAGGGAAAGGGTTCGAGTCCTTTTTCTCCCACCAAAATTTTTTGAAACAAAATTTAAAAATCTCTTGACAATAACAATATTTCTAATTATAATAAGTAGTGTCAGGTGAAGAAATAAACCTGACGCAAACAAAGTTAAATAGCAACATTTCTAATATGGGGTGTTGGTCAAGTGGTTAAGACTCCGCCCTTTCACGGCGGCATCACGGGTTCGAGTCCCGTACACCCTACCAGTGCCGTTTTGAGAGCAAATGTTCGGTTGGGTCAGTTAAACCGAGATGTGCTGTGTGGGCTATCATTAAGCCCTATGACTGTGGATAGACACTAAGATGTAATATCATTCCGATGTGATCACCGTATCGGTTAATACAGAGAGAAACTGTACGGTGATAACTACAAATAAGTTAAAAAGGTAGATGTAGAAATGACTCCGATTGCAAATATGAGTGTTTATAATGATGGAATGCGAAAAAGTATGCTGGATAAGATTTGGTTTTTAGATAAGATTGATGGCAGTATAAGTACCATTTATGATTATGGTTGTGCAGATGGATCGTTACTAAAAATGGTTGGCGAAATCTGTCCGAGCATGAAATTAGATGGTTATGATATTAGTCAAGAAATGATTGATATTGCCAAACAAAATGTTCCTAATGCCGATCTCCTTTCAACTGATCCGAAATCTAATTTGCATAATGCTGTTTTAAATGCTTCGTCTGTATTCCATGAAATTCATGCGTATTCGCCCGATGTTGAATGGGATTATCGGAATATTTTTGATAGTGGGGCAGCATACATTGCAATTCGAGATATGTTTTATTCTAAACATTCTTGTCATCCAACCAATCCTATTTCTTTAGCAAAAGTTCTTCAGCGTGAAAATCCTGATAAGAT
>CATKAP010000241.1 GCA_949746255.1 uncultured bacterium | reverse complement strand
GCTGATTGCCTTTATCGAAACCGTACCTTGTTTTATTTCAGGCACTTCCTCTTCAAAAAGTTTTCTTACAAGTCCTGACGACGAACGGCTAACAAAAACCTGAGCCCCGCGGAAACCGTTTTTAACGCGTTTAACGAATACTTTTATTTTATCGTTTACGTTATATTTTTCGCCGGGAACCTGATCGGAAGGCAACATAAGTCCTTCCACCTGTCCTTTACCAAGTTCTACGGAAACGTTTTTTGCGTCTATTTTTCTTATTACGCCGACAATAAGTTCACCCTCTTTATCAGAGAATTCGCTCATGGCAGCATCGCGTTCGGTTTCATGAATCTTTTGTAAAATTACTTGTTTTGCCGTTTGAGCGGCTATACGACTAAAATCTTTAGGTACAAATTTTTCAGTAATTTTGTCTCCGAGTTTACTGCTCTTTTTTAATTTCTGCGCGTCTTCCAGCGAAATTTCATTTTCCGAATCCACAACTTCTTCTACTATGGTTCTCACGGTAAAAAATTCAAGCGAGCCTTTTTCGGGATTTAGTTTAATTTCTACCGTTCCCGCCGCGCCTGAATATTGCTTTTTGCAAGCCGATACAAGCGCATTTTCAAGTGCCGTTAAAAAAACTTCCTTAGGTATTCCTTTTTCTTTTTCCAAATCTTCAAGCGCAAGAAAAAAATCTTTATTAATCATAATAGTTACTCCGTGAATGTTAGGTTTTTACAATCAATCGAATTTGATTGCTTTGTTTATTTTCGCAATTTTGTTACGTGCCAATTTGAATTCTTCTTTATCAGTTTTCACTGTTATTGAGTTTTCGTCAAAACAAGTAAGGACGCCTTCGTAGAATTTCTTCCCTTTATAAGGCGCAAAAAGTTTTATTTCCACTTCTTTGCCTAAATTACGTTCGAAATCTCGTTCGGTTTTAAACGGACGATCCAATCCGGGACTTGAAACGTTCAAAGTGTACGCACAATCGTACGTCGGGTCAAGTTCGTCCAACGGTTCCATAATGGCATTATGATATTTTTCACATGTATCAAGATCCAATCCCGTTTCTGTTTCAATAAATACCGTAAGCGAGCATTCCCTATCGTTCCATTCCAAATCAACGATTTCAATTCCCATCGGTTCGGCTATTTTCGATAATAATCCGTAAATTTCGGAAAGAGGTTTGATTTTCATATATCCCCTATACAAGGATTGAGTGCCTTAAAAAGGCACTCAATCTTAACATTACTATTAAGGTTAAGATTATTTTAACATATAAATTTAAAAATTGCAAGTTTTATTTAATATTTATTGAATTTTGGGCAAAGATTTTTTCATTCTAATAAGCTCAATAAAGATTTTTGCCGTTGCGAGAGCGTCGTCTACCGCTCGGTGATGATTGAAAGATATATTAAATTTATCGGCAACTGTATTTAATTTGAAATTCGGTAAAAACAATAATTCTTGAGCCAAGCCTATTGTATCTATAAGTTTTCTGTCAAAAACATATCCCGATTTAGTCCAATAATAATCTATAAAACGATAATCGAAACCGACGATATTATGCCCTACAAGTATGCTGCCGTTACAGAATTTATAAAAATCCGGCATAACCTGATTACTTGTCGGCGCGTTCTCAACCATATCCGGCGTAATTCCAGTAAGATTTATAATTTCTTCGGACAATTTTTTTTCGGGATTTATGAAAGTGGAAAAACTTTCTTTGATTTCTCCGTCGACTATTTTAAACGCGCCTATTTCTATAATTCTATCCATATTGCCGGAAACAGGAGAAGAATTAAGACCTGTCGTCTCCAAATCCAAAACGACAAAAGTTTTTCCTTTCAAACATTCGGGCGTTTCTTTTACATCCAAGAAACCTACCTGTTCCGTATCGAAAAAAGGTTGC
>CATKAP010000240.1 GCA_949746255.1 uncultured bacterium | reverse complement strand
TATATATATTATAAAATATAGAAATATATAATTTTAAGCCGCAAAAGGCTAGTTTTTCCATATATTTCCAACTAATAGCAGTTGAACACATTTTTCACCGCTTGACGGTTTTTATATTTTAATTTATACTTATAACATACTTTCGCGCTTGTCCGCGTTAAAAAAAGAAGGAAATTTTATGAAAAAAAACAAACTTGCAATTTTAGTTTTCGCCTCGGCTGTTCTTGCAATAGGAATCAGCGCGTGCGCGTCCCCCTCCCAGCACGTTCACAAACTGACGGAAGTCGCCGCGACGGCGTCCAACTGCGAACAGCAAGGTAAAAAAGCGCATTATTCTTGCGACGGCTGCGACAAACTTTTTTACGACGAAGACGGAAAACGCGAAGTTACCGAACAACAGCTTATTTTGCCGTTTGCGCAACATACGTACACAGACGTAAAAAAAGACGCCTCGCAACACTGGCTCAAATGCGAAGTATGCTTGGAGACCACCGACCGCGCAGCGCATGAATATACGGCGGTTACCGCAAAAGCGGCAACGCAGACTTCCGACGGCTACAGCGCGCCCGGACACGTTTGTCTGGAATGCGGTTACAGTAAAGACGGCGTTAAAGTTACGGCAAAAACAACTCTTTTCAAATCGGAAACATACAACGGATTGAACTACTGTTCCTACCAACCCGCGGGAATAGAAAACGAAAGAGAAAAACTTCCGCTCGTGTTATTTTTACACGGTTCTGGCGAACGCGGGAACGACAACGTAGCTCAACTTAAAAACGCAATAACAAAAGTTGTTTTCAAAGGGAGCGAAAGCCGGTTTATGAAAGCTGCGGTACTCGTTCCTCAGTGCCCCGAAAACGCTATGTGGGCAAACACTCCCTGGGAGAACGGCAACTATAAGCTTGCGAACGTACCCGAATCGGATACAAACAAAAAGGTTGTGGAACTTGTACGCAACTATATTTCAAAAGGTTTCGTAGACGCAGACAGAGTATACGTAATGGGAATATCGATGGGCGGTTTCGGAACATGGGATATGCTTGCGAGACATTCCGATATCTTTGCGGCGGGCGTACCCGTGTGCGGCGGCGGTCCCGAAGACAAAATCGATATCCTTAAAGACGTGCCCATATATACGTTCCACAGCGAAAACGACACCTCCGTTCCGTATGCCGGCACAAAAGCTATGGTGGACGACATAAAAGCAGCGGGCGGAGATAAAATCAACTTCGTTGCTTATAAATCAGACGGTCACATGATTTGGGACAAAGCTATCACATACGCGGGTCTGGAAGATTGGCTGTTTGCGCAAAAGCTTGTTTAACCCCAATATATACCGCTTTTAAAGCGTAACTTAATTAAGAAAACGGCGGAGAAATCTCCGCCGTTTTCATTTAGTCAAAATATTAAAAAGTTTTACATATAAATTAAGTTAGCCCGCTACTATAGTCTGTTTAACCGCAGTTTTTATTCGGCTATCAAAGCGTTGCCGAACAATCTTCCCAGCTCAACCGCCTGGTCCGCCGCCCAATGGTCATGATCCACAATCAAACCGTTCGTATGGTTTATGTGCAACGTCTTTCCGTCCTCCGTATGCATGGGCAACGCGCCGGAAGCAATCACTTTAAAATTATCTACCGAATTTTCCGCCGCAAGATTATTGAGCATTGCGTTAAAATTCTTATTCATTGCGATAGCCGACGCACGTATATCGGCGTTTGTGCTACCCGCAGACGGTCCCTGCGAATCGGAAAGTTCTCCGGCAACAAAACGCATGTCGGACAAATCCTGTCCCGTTATTTCGCTTAAATCCTCGCGCAAATCGGAAATAAGCGCTTTGAGAAGCTCTTTATATTCGGCGGGATTGCCTTTATCGGATTCCCCCTGCATCCACGCCATGCCCATTATTTTAACCGATTCGCCCTGTTCTACAAGACTGTCGTAAACCTTTTTGAAATTTGCCACAAACATATCGTACTGCTTGCCCGTATGTGCGTAAAGCTGGGATTCCGGCAGCTTTGCCCTCATGGAACGCGGATACCATGTGCCGTAGTTCACGTTTTGAGTTCCCGTTGCAAGATTGCGCATAGCCACGCCGCCCGCCGCGGATTTGAAAATAACTACTTTACGTCCGTCGTCCGTCGCCGCGTTGGGATAATGCGCCGAAAGCGCGTCCGCCATTCCGTATTCGGGACCGATATGCGATTGGTTCCTTCCCAGCCCCGCGCGCATCGGCTCCACGGGATTTTCCAGCAACGACCCCTGAGAACCTTGACCGTGCCCTTCTCTATCCCAATATTTTTCCGTTTCGCCGTAATAAATAAATCCCGGGAAAGTTTTGGTCATATCCTCGTTCACCGAGCTTGCCGTTAAGGTGGCTCCCGAAGCGTTAGACTGTCCGCCGATAAGGTACATGTGAATCGAACTCTTATCTCTATCCTCATGTTCGGGTTCGGGCGTACAAGCAACCGCAACCCCGCAAACGCATATAAGCGCCGCCGCAACTGTGCAAATTATTATTTTTTTAAACGTTGATTTCATAAACATCGCCCCCTGATTTTATGCCGCAAGTATACCATATAATTGTTCTCCGTTAACTATTATGTCACAACTCAATAAAAAAACGGCATTATCGGTAGTAAATTTAATTATTATTCTCAAAAACAAAAAGGACGCGTTAAGCGTCCTTTTTAATATACGTCGATTAATAATTTTCCGCATGCACTTCAAAATAACTTTGAGGATGGTTACAAACGGGGCAAACTTCGGGCGCCTTAGTTCCGGTAATTATATGTCCGCAATTACGGCATTCCCAAACTTTAACTTCGCTCTTTTCGAAAACCGCAGCCGTTTCAACGTTTTTCAAAAGCGCGCGGTATCTCTCTTCGTGCTGCTTTTCAATGGCGCCTACCATACGGAATTTTGCGGCAAGATCTTTAAACCCCTCCGCTTCGGCGGTTTGGGCAAATTCCTCGTACATGTCCGTCCATTCATAATTTTCCCCGTCCGCCGCGGCTGCAAGATTATGGGCGGTGTCACCCAAGCCCTGCAATTCTTTAAACCACATTTTTGCGTGTTCTTTTTCATTATCCGCAGTTTTTAAAAATATAGCGGAAATTTGCTCGTAACCTTCTTTTTTAGCAACGGAAGCAAAATAAGTATACTTATTCCTCGCCTGCGATTCGCCCGCAAACGCGGCTTCAAGATTCTTTTCCGTCTTTGTGCCTTTGTATTTGTTTTCCATAAAGTACTCCTATTTAATTATTATTCATCTGTATAAAATCGCTTGCCGGATGTTTGCACCAAGGGCAAATAAAATCAGGCGGCAAAACTTCGCCTTCGTACACATAACCGCAAACCGTACAAATAAAACCTTTCTTTTCATTTTCGGGTTTAGGAGCGGTTTTTATATTCTTTTGATAGTAAGAATACGTCACCGATTCTTCGGTTCCCAAAACTTCCGCTTCCGTCACGTCGGCGATAAAAAGCGTATGCGTTCCCAAGTCAATCGAAGAAACTACCTTAGCCGAAAGAAACGCGTTACATTCTTCGGCAATATAAATTAACCCGTTACCCGAGCGTTTATAAACTATACTTTCACATTTATCAGTATCGGCGCCGCTTTGAAAACCCCAGTGCTTATAAGTGGAAAATTTGGATTGTTCGGTAAGTACCGAAACGTTAAACAATCCCGTACGCATAATCATATCGTGCGTGTAATTCTTCTTATTTACCGCCACGGTAATCCTGTTCGGCTCCATAGTAACCTGCGTGACGGTATTGATTATACATCCGTTGTCTTTTTGTCCCTCTTTTGCAGTAAGAATAAACAGTCCGTAAGTAAGTTTGAACATCGCCTTTGCGTCCACTGCTTTATTTCTCCTTCTTTCTGTTTTTACAATCCGAACATTCGGAAATTACTTTTAAATCGTAATTGAAAACTTCGGCATTGAGCCTGCTCTTTAAATTTTCCGTCAAATCGGAAAAATCGAAATCCATAAGTTTTCCGCACGTTTTACAGATCACATGGTCGTGTCTTTTAATTTTATCGTATCTGTCCGCCTCGCCGTCCAAAACTATTCTTCTTATTAATTTTTTATCGCAAAGCGCGTTCAAATTGTTATACACCGTCGCAAGCACTATCTTAGGCTCCGAACTCTTTAACTTAATAAAAATTTGTTCGGCATTTAAATGATCGCTCGATTCGTTTATTAAATTTAATATTATATTCG
>CATKAP010000239.1 GCA_949746255.1 uncultured bacterium | reverse complement strand
ATCGAAGATACCGTATTCAAATTTATTCAAAAATTTATAACGGATAACGGTTATGCCCCGTGTGTTCGCGAAGTATGTAAAGCGTGCAATATTAAATCTACTGCTACTGTTTTCAATATTATTAACAGTCTTAAAGAACGTGGACTCTTAGAAAAATCAGACGTCAAAAGACGAGCTTTAGCTCTAAAAAGCAAATCTGTATCAGTACCTCTTATCGGAACAGTAGCCGCCGGACAACCTATTTTTGCTACTGAAAATTACGAATGTTTTTATTCTCTTCCCGAAAATTACTTTGCGGGAGATGATTTGTTTATGTTAAACGTAAAAGGTTCGTCAATGATTAAAATAGGTATTTACGAAAATGATAAAGTAATCGTACGTAAACAAGAAACAGCTGAAAACGGAGATATTGTTGTTGCGCTTGTTGACGAAAGTGCAACCGTGAAACGCTTTTTTAAACGAAACGACAAAATTATTCTGCATCCTGAAAATGACGAATTAGAAGATTTCATATTTGATGAAGTTCTAATACTCGGTAAAGTCGTAGGTTTAATACGAAATTTTTAAACGATTTGTTACAATTTATTTAAATAAAAAAAGTCCGCAGTTCGCGGACTTTTTTTTAATGTTTTTTTGCATTCGCTATGAGGTCGCCAATTGAAGTTCCCACTATACTTCCTTCACTCCAATTAGAAAGTTCAGTTTCTTCTCTTTTGGGTGCACGACCTTTCTTAGGAGCTCCTTCTTCTGAAGCTTCTCCGTTACGAGGTTTCCTCTTATCTTCTTCAGGCAAAAGCGCTTTTATAGAAAGATTCATCTTTCTTGCACTGGTATCAATTGCAATGACTTTCGCGTCAACCTCATCACCAACATTTAAACAAGTCGCCGGGGTTTCTATTCTTTCATGACTAATTTGAGATACATGCACAAGTCCGTCTATACCTTTTTCAACTTCCACAAAGGCTCCGAAAGGTACAATTCTTACAACTTTTCCATGAACTGTATCGCCAATATTATATTTTCCTTCAACTAAATCCCAAGGCTGAGGTTGAAGCTGTTTATAACCTATAGAAACTTTTTTATTCTCTTTATCTACTTTCAGTACTTTAAAATCATAAGATTGCCCAATTTCAAGAACGTCAGTAACATTATCCGCCCCTATCCATGATAAATCCGAAATATGAGCAAGACAATCAAATCCGTTTACGGATACAAATGCACCAAAGCCGGTAACTCTCTCTACCTTACCCGTTACAATCTGTCCTACTTCTATTCCAGAGAAAAACTCTTCTTCTTTTTCCGCTTTAATAGCGTCTCGTGCCTGACGCTCTTCTTCTAAAATAACGCGCTGAGAAGCAATAATTTCTTTTCTTCCGCTCTTTTTAACTTCTATCGCACGAAGTCTTAAATTCTTTCCTTCGTATTTACTTAAATCTTTTACAAAACCGGGACGAATTTCTTTTGCGGGAACGAACACGGTATAGGTTCCGAATTGAGCTGTTAAACCGCCTTTATTGAAGCCCGTACATACAACCGAGAATTCTTTACCGCCTTCTATTTCAGCGCTTAAAGCTTCTTCCTGTTGCAAAACCTTAATCATTTTTTGAGAAAGTTTAAGGCTCGGTTTAAGCTCAACGACAAGCAAATCGATAACTTCGCCAATTTTATCGGAATAATCGGCTGCATTATATTCTTCACAATCCAATTCAGTCTTACTCAATGCAATTTCTTTCTTTGAAAACGGTAAAAGAATTTGTAATCCTTCATCGTTTGCTTCCGAAATCGTAGCCTGAACTATCTGACCTTTTTTGAACTTCGATTCGTTGTCGATTTTAGCAACTACATCATCCATAGGATTAGTTGCCTTGACTTCTGTGTTTTCTGCCATCTTTAAGAGAACCTCCCGGGTTTGCTCGTTCGGGGTAGATGCACCCGAAACAATACCTACACTTTTAAAATTTTTAAGCGCCGAACAATCAAGCGCTAAGGCGTCCGCAAGTCTGAAAACGTTTTTACAATATTGTTTCGCAAGTTCGTATAATTTGTTGGTATTACTGCTGTTAAGTCCACCGACAACAAGAACTGCTTCACATGCTTTTGCAATATTTTCAACTTCTTTCTGCCTTTCTATAGTAGTATAACAAATAGTCTTAAAAACAGCAACTGTTTTTTCACAAACTTTTTTAATATTTTTTATTATTTTATCAAATTTTTCTTCAGAAAACGTAGTTTGACAAACTACGCATAAATGCTTATCCCAAATATCGCTCGGAATTGTTTCAGCATCATTTATAATTACTGCGTCATAGCCGCACCAGCCTAATAACCCTAAAACTTCCGGATGTTGATGTTCGCCAACAATGACAATGCTTTTCCCGAAAGCATATTGTTCTGCAACTATTCTTTGCGTTCGTTTTACAAACCCGCAAGTGCAATCTACAATTTTAATATTACGACTTTGACAAATATTATAATAGCTCTTCGGCACTCCGTGAGACCTGAAAATAACAGTTGCTCCGTCCGGAACTTCTTCAAGACTATCCACTACTTTAAGTCCATGTTCGCTGATATTCTTCACAACAACAGAATTATGGATTATTTCACCTAATACATAAACGTTATCAGGGTTAAGACTAAGTGCGGTATCTACGGCATATTTAACTCCCGAACAAAAGCCACTGTGTTTAGCTAATATTATTTTCACTTTTTCTTCTTATTTCCCAATAATTTTTCAAGTTTACCGTATAATTCAACAAATTTTTCCATTAAAATTTCGTCGCAAACAGCAATATCTTCCGGAGTTAACTTTTTATCGTAATAATCGCTAAATTCAAACGGTTCACCATAAAAAACATGTGACTTTTTAAATACTTTGATTTTATTCACCTGAACCATTGGTATAATCGGGGTCTTTGTCCTAATAGAAAGTGCCGCCGCCCCACTCTTAAACGGTAAAAACAATTCGTCGGTTTTATTTCGTGTACCTTCGGGGAAAATACAAATGTTTTCACCGTTTTTAAGATATTTAATCGCCGTCATCATAGCCCTTACGTCGGTACCGTCACGAGAAACAGGGATACATTCGCATTTTGCTGTAAACCATTTCGAAATTCCTTTTTCGAACAATTCTTTTTTAGCCATATAATGGATTGGTTTATCTGTCGCCATTGCCGCCGGGATTACGTCCAAAACGCTCATATGATTTCCGACAATGATATATGCGCGGTCGTTAAAGCGTTCAATGTGTCCGTATTTTTTATAAGGTAAAAAAGGCAACAGAAGATATTTGTGTATGCGCCGCATTGTTCTAAACCACTTTTCAAGTTTAGTTAATTTTTTTTTGTTTTTATTTTTCTCAGACATTAAATTTTTTCCTGAATTGTTTTTTCTATAAATGTAACAACTTGTTCAATACTCATTTCCGAAGAATCTATTTCAATTGCATCGTCGGCTTTCCTTAATGGAGCAAATTTTCTGTTTTTATCTTGAAAATCACGCTTTTTTATCTCTTCTAACAATGTTTCAAAGTCTTGATTGTAACCTTTTTTATTATTTTCTTCCATTCTTCTATGCGCGCGCACTTCAGGTGAAGCGGTTAAATAAAATTTAAAACGCGCATCAGGCAAAACATTGGTTCCGATATCACGCCCGTCGAGTATACAAGAAACGCCGTTTGCTATTTTCCTCTGCAATTCAACCATTTTATTTCGAACACAAAAATGAGAAGAAACGGTTGAAGCAAGCATTGAAATTTCAGGCCGTCGAATGGTTTCGGAAACGTCTTTCCCATCCAGAATAGTTTGCTGATTCCCGTTTGAGTATTCTACTTTGATATCGATACTTTCAATTATATTAGAAACATTCTTCTCGTCTTTGCAATCTATTGCGTTTTCCAAGCATTTTAATGCGCAAGCCCTATACATTGCACCGGTATCCAAATACAAAATATCCAATTTTTTTGCTATAATTTTAGAAACCGTACTTTTTCCGCTGCCAGCAGGGCCGTCCAAAGCTATATTTATATTCTCTGTAATATCTTTTCTCAAACTTTTCGCCTCATGAAGATAAATATGAACAGGTTTGCGTTCAATTTCCGCAAGCACCATAACTCTTATACATAATGACAAAGAGCCTTCTATCTGCGGTTCCAAAGAAGAATATAGCGCGCATGAAAAAAAGCCTGCTTCTCTTGCCGCTTTTGCAGGATAATAAGTGTTTATATCTTTAGTATTAGAAAACAAAATACAAACAATCTCTTCTTCTTCCAACAAATTAGACACTTTTATTTTGTTTAAGAGTTCACCGACTCTCTCTTTAATTTGTTCCTTGCAATCGGCTTCAATGGTAGTTGCGCCTCTTATAGCTTTCATATTAATCCTTTATAGAATTTCCTGCGGCATAACCCGTAGAAAACGCAATTTGTAAATTATAACCGCCAGTAAAAGCATCTAAATCCAAAAGTTCACCGCAAAAATATAGTCCTTTAACTAATTTACTTTCCATAGTTTTCGGATTAATTTCTTTCACGTCAACACCTCCTGATGTAATTATCGCCTCAGAAAAATCTCTTAAAGAAGAAACTTCCAACTTGAAATTTTTTATCGTCTGAACTAACAGCATTCTTTCAGATTTAGAAATAGCATTAACAGGTTTATTTTCTTTAATATTGCTTCTTTTCAGAGTTTCGCAGATTATCGTAACCGGCAAAAGATCTTTTAAACAATTATTTATATTTTTA
Source organism: uncultured bacterium (assembly GCA_949746255.1). Taxonomy (GTDB): domain Bacteria; phylum Bacillota; class Clostridia; order Christensenellales; family Borkfalkiaceae; genus Coproplasma. The sequence goes on along the minus strand of CATKAP010000239.1, from coordinate 6,028 downwards.
TTTTTATTTGCATTAAAATCACGCAAAATTCTATCGTCGAGAACTTTTTCCGTTAAAGCGGGTTTTAAGTCAATAAAGAGTTTAACTCTATCCAATTCTAACCTATTTATTACGCTAGAAGCAGATAAAACTATCGGACCGGAGACACCAAAATGCGTAAACAGCATTTCCCCGAAAAAATCTTTTAAATGCTTATCTTCTACATAAACTCTCAAATTTACATTTTTAAGATTAAGCCCCTGCATAGACTTATAAAAGTCACCTTTCAGATTCAATCCGCATAATCCCTGTTTTAAAGGAATTATATTGTGACCTACAGCCGAAGCAAAATTATAACCGTCGCCAGTCGAACCTGTGGAAGGATAACTTAAACCGCCTGTACAAACGATGGCACAATCAAATTTATAAATGCCCTTATCAGTTATTATGTCTGACAAAGTACTATTTAAAACACGTATTTTTTTAACTTGCTCTTTAAATTTAAATATTACAGCTTCTTTTAAACAATATTTTTCAAGACACTTTATGACGTCGCTCGCCTTATCCGTTACAGGAAAATATCTTGCGCCACGCTCTAATTTAAGTTCAAGCCCACCGTTTTTAAAAAATTCTACGCAATTATCCGGAGAAAAACCATAAATAGCACTCATAAGAAACTTTGGATTGTTTACAACATTAAGTAAAAATTCTTCAGGCGAACATTTATGCGTTACATTACATCTTCCTTTGCCGGTGATGTAAATTTTTTTACCGCTCTTTTCATTTTTTTCAAAAACAGTTACATTATTCCCATTTTCTGCCGCGGCATAAGCGGCAATAAGTCCAGCCGCCCCCGCACCGATAACCGCTACATTTTTCATAATATAAACCTTACGGCGTGAACTGCTGCCCACGCCGTCATTAAACTTAAATCAATCTATACGGGATATACTTTATCTTTATTGGCAGCCAAATCACTGTCTACACCAGTATCTTTAGCTTTGCGCCACTTGAAAAAGTTTGTCGAAACTTCAGGGAAAAGCGCATACGACAAAACGTCCTCTTCCTGTTTATAGAATCCTTCACTCTTTACTTTCTCAGTAAGAGTCTGCATCTCGTCGACTATCAAATCCGCAGGACGACAAGTTACAATCTCCTCTCCGTTTGTTGTACACATTTTTACAACTTCGGAATCTTTCTCGCCGAGAACAGCGCCATATTTACCCAATATCAAATCTTTGAACTGTGCCGTAACAGTTTTATATCTGCCCAACAAAACATTCCAAACCGCTTGCGTCCCCACAATCTGACTTGAAGGAGTAACTAAAGGAGGATAACCGCAATCGGCTCTTACTCTCGGAACTTCAGCAAGACATTCGGTAAGTTTTTCTTCCTTTCCTGCTTGTTTAAGTTGATTCATGAGGTTGGAAAGCATTCCACCCGGAACTTGATATATCAAAGTATTAATATCAACACGCCTTACTTTGGGATTAAGGAATCCGTCTTTTTCAAGTCTTTCAGACACTTTATTAAAGTGCTTTACTGCCGGCAACAACTTCTCTATATCTATACCCGTATCAAACTGTGTTCCTTTCAATGTTGCCACAAGTGGCTCGGTCGCAGGATTAGAAGTTCCATTACCAAGCGGCGAAAGCGCGCAGTCCACTATATCAACACCAGCTTGAATAGCCATAAGATAAATCATATCGCCAGTACCGGTTGTGTTATGCGTATGTAAATGAACTTTAGTTTCGGGACGAAGCTTAGCCTTTAGCTCTTTTACCAACTCGTATGCCGTAAACGGCAATAACAAGTTTGCCATATCTTTTATGCAAATATTATCCGCTCCCATATCCTCGAACTGTTTTGCCAATTTAACAAAATATTCGGTAGTATGAACTGGACTTGTAGTGTAAGAAATAGCGCATTCACAAACACATTTACCGCCTTCACCGTATTTCTTTATAGCTTTAACGGAAGCCTCCAGATTTCTCGGATCATTTAACGCATCAAAAAGCCGTATAACCCCCACGCCGTTCTCAATAGACTTTTCTACGAATTTATCAACAACATCATCTGCATAATGGCGATAGCCTAAAAGATTCTGACCGCGCAAAAGCATCTGAATAGGAGTATTTTTTAAATATCTTTTAAGATTGCGCAATCTATCCCACGGGTCTTCATTTAAAAACCTGAGGCAACTGTCAAATGTAGCTCCACCCCAAGCTTCGAGCGAATAATAGCCAAGCGAATCCAAAAGCGGTAACATCGGCTCCATTTCTTCAAAACGCATACGCGTCGCCGCATGAGACTGGTGCGCATCGCGCAATATTGTATCTGTAATAAAAACTTTCTTATTCTGCATAATTCAATCCCTTTAAAATACAATCAACGTATTCATAGCATTTGCAACAGTTTCGGAAATACTCGCCGTACCGTCGACATAGCCGCCGAAACATGCAAGTAATATACCTGCAGCAATTGCCGAGCCAATAACACCCGCAACATTGGGTCCCATGGCATGCATCAATAAATGATTCTGAGGGTCGTACTCACGCCCTACGTCTTCCGAAATTCTCGCCGCCATAGGTACTGCGGAAACACCTGCGGAACCAATTAACGGATTTATTTGTCCTTTCGTAATTTTGCACATAAGTTTTGCGACAAGGAGTCCGCCGATTGTACCTATTACAAACGCCAACAAACCGAGCCCTATTATCATAAGCGTATTAACACTTAAGAAAATTTCACCTTTCGCTTTACTCCCAACAGCAATTCCTAGGAATATGGTAATAGTGTTCATAAGACCGTTTTGCGCCTGCGTAGAAAGTCTGTCAACTACTCCCGACTCTTTAAAAAGATTACCGAGCATCAACATCCCCAACAACGCAATTGAATCCGGTAATATAATTCCAACAATAAGCGTAACAACTATGGGGAAAAGTATTTTTTCGAGCTTACTAACCTGTCGTAACGGCTTCATTCTAATCATACGCTCTTTTTTGGTCGTAAGCAGACGCATTAGAGGTTTTTGTATTATAGGAATAAGAGCCATATATGAATAAGCCGCAATTGCAATCGTAGGTATATAATCGGAAGCAAGTTTTGAAGTAACAAGAATTGCCGTAGGGCCGTCGGCGCCGCCGATAATTGCAATAGCGGCCGCTGCCGCAACGGAGAATCCGCACCAACTAGCAAGAATAAACGCAACGAATATGCCTAATTGAGCGCCAGCACCTATAAGCATACTCTTGGGATTTGCTATAAGCGGTCCGAAATCGGTCATCGCACCTATTCCCAAGAATATAAGCGGCGGGTATATTACTTTATCAACACCGAAATAAAGATACCATAAAAGTCCTCTATCGGTAACAGCGTCGTAAGCATGACTCATCACCAATGAACTATCGGCAAAAGTTGTTATTCCGTTGGAAACCGTACCCTGAACATAACCGTTTAGAACACAATAAGTATTAAATTCGTCAGCGGACATAGAAGCGGATATCCCGTTTGCAAGATTTTCAAAGGAAGAATAATATGTTACTAGCCCTTCACTCAAAAAACCTTCTCTCACATAAATTAAAGCATTACCGTAACTGTAAACGCCCGCAAACTCGGTATTTCCAACAACCCCGATACTTAACGAGGTATCAGGCGTATTATACTTACCCCACACAACCGCCTCAGCGCCCGGAATATTAATTAAAAACATACCGAACGCAATAGGAAGCAATAGCATAGGTTCAAATTTTTTGACAATGGCGAGATACATTAAAATGAATGAAATCAATATCATGACGTAATTTTGCCAGTTACCCTGCACAAAACCCATTGAATTGAAAAGATTTACGAATATTCCGCCAAAGTCTACCGCAAGTAAACTTTGCTGCATAACTCCTCCGTTCAGCCTATAACCGCAAGAACCGCGTTTGTTTCTACATTTGCACCCTTTGCTACGCTGAAAGATACCTTGCCGTCGCAGGGCGCGGTAATTTCGTTATCCATTTTCATCGCTTCAAGAACAATTATCGGCTGGTCTTTTTTAACTACAGCACCTTCCGAAACAAGAATATTTTTAATTAAACCGGGAAAAGGAGATAAAACTTTTTCACCGTTTGTCATTGCATTTGCTTTGGGGGCCGCTTTAACTTCCGACGAAACAACGGAAGTATTGCTTATTTTTACTTCGCCAACAGTTTCACCTACTTCCTCAACTCCTACTGAATAACTTTTACCGTCTACGGTTATTATAAAATTACGCATAACGTTCTCCTTATAATCTCTTTATTCTTTTAACTTTAAATTCGCACTTAGGCGCTTCTTCTTCGTAATAACACATAATCGCAGCCATTATAGCAACTTTAACGTCGGCAGGGATTTCATCCGTTTGCAACGTGTCTTCAACTGCTTTGGGTTGCGTTTTCTTATTCTTTTTTTTGCCGATATTCGTCAAAAATGCAAGATTGTTTGTCTTTCTCATTAACAAACCGACTAACCAAATTATAAATATAATAAGAACTATACCGGCAAATACTATTAAAAAACCTATTAAAGCGTAAATACACGCTTCCCCGAAACGATTATCAAAATAATAATTTCCGTCTTGATTAGCGATTATCTCCAAAAGATTATTCAACATTTTCCCCTCACTTCAACAACATTTGTAACGAAGCTACAAGATATTGTTTAACAAACGACGGTTGAATAATATTATCTATAAATCCGCAATGAGCCGCATTTATGGGGTCTGAATTTTCTTCGGAATATTTCTTTTCAAGTTTTACCTTATCGATTTTATTTTCCGAAGCAAATTCTATTTCCGCACCCTGTACACTGTCGAAAAGAGCAATTTTCGCATTTGCAAAAGCATATGAATAATCATAACCCATTGATTTTGCGGCAAACACAGTATAACCTAGCCCTATAGCCTTACCGTAAATAACGGAAATTTTTGCCGAATCTATACAATCGAGAATCGAAACATATTCGCCTATTTCTTTAAGCACAAGACTGTCGTTAGTCTGCATATCGCACTTAATGCCAAACGTATTTACAAACGTTACATAAGGTAAATTATAACAACATGCAAACTCTGCAAAATCTTTAAGTTTTCTTATATTGAAAGCGTCAAGTTCCACGCCTTTTTCTCCGGCGAAAACCGCGGCGGCAACGGCTATTCCTCCAACCCTCGCCAAAAAGCACTTAATTTCCGGTGAAAAATTTTTGCCAAGTTCTATAGCCGTTTCCTTGTCGAAAACGTTTAAAATTTCCTTACAATCCGCTTTTTTATCAAGCATCGGCAAAGAATCGTTCATTTCGTCGCTGTCAACTACGGGTGTGGAAAGTATTTCATTTATTTGATTTATTATTTCTTTTATTTCAGCTAAGCCCCCAACCGAAAACGTTGCAATTTGCGCGCCTGTTAATCCCTTAACTCCGCCTACGTCGAATTTGGAAACGTTTTTATTATCTCTTGCGGCTATCGCCAAAGGACTGTTTGCCGCAATAACGCTTTTTTTATCAACAAAGAAATTAAAATCACAAATACCAGCAAGAACAGCAATTTGCCCGTACACTTCGCCGTTTACGACAAGATACTGAGGAATAGTTCCTTTAAGTTGTGAAACTTTTAAAATAAGTTTAGCAAGACCTTCCAACACGCTTACGCCTTCGCCGATTTGAACACCGAGCGAGGAAAGCATATAAATTACCGGAGTTGAAGTTTTTTCTGCCTGGGCAAGACATTTTTCAATTTTTTCACAATTGGCTTTACTTATGCCCCCCGAAAGAACTTCGGCGTTCTGCGCTACAATATAAAAAGGAAAATCATAAATTGTAGCAAATCCAGTTATAACGCCTTCCCCTTCGGCATTTTCGCCGTAAAACTCATTTTTAGAAAAGCTAAACGCAGAAAGTTCAACAAAACTATTTTCGTCCACTAATTCAAAAATATCCTTTCTTATTTGCTTTCCGGCATCTAAAAGTTGTTGTTTACGTTTCTGCAATAAACTCAATTGATTCATATTATTCTCCTGAATGCCAATTTCCT
>CATKAP010000238.1 GCA_949746255.1 uncultured bacterium | reverse complement strand
CCGTTTTGCTTTTTAAAGCAAAACGGCGGGATTAAAGTTTTTTTAATTATGTTTTACTATTACTTCTCCTTGACAAGGAACCACGTTGTCGCCTTTTATAATTTCTCCGACAGAATCTACCGTAATTAAACCGCTTTTGGGATTCTTTATCGAAACAACGTTGCCTTCGATTGTGGCGTTTACGTCGGAATATTCGAACGCGAGGTCGCAGCCCTCAGTGCGGCAGTTAATTAAAGTAAGGTTTTTGCAATAACATAGCGGTTGGGTGCCGATTATAAGACAGTTAATCAGTGTTAGTCCTTCCGAATACCATGCCAAATATTCTCCTTTGAGAACGGAGTTTTTAACGGTTACGTTTTTACTGTGCCAAAACGCGTCTTTGGTATCAAAATCGCTGTCGCATATTACGGCGTTTTCAACGTATTGAAAGGAATATTTTCCCTTCATTTTGACTTTGTTTAAAGAAAGGTCTTTGCTTTCGAACATAAAATATTCGGAATCTATATTACAGTCGTCAAAGGTTACTTTTCTGCATCTCCAACCGAATTCGGGAGATATTACCTCGCAACCGTAAATACGGGAATCGTCGCACTCGCGCAACGCCTTGATTCCGTGCAAAGAGCTGTTTTTTATTTCTCCGTTTCGGCAATACCACAGCGCCGCGCGGGTCAGTCCGTCCATGGTACTGTTTTCGATAATATAATTTTCCGCGTGCCACAAAGGGTACCGCAGAGAAAACGAACTGTCTTTAACTTTGATGTTTCTGCATTCTTTAAGCGCTGATTCTCCGTCCGCAGGTCCGGCAAAAGTACAGTTTATAACTTCGGCGTCGCATAAATTATACATCGCCCTTTCTTCGTCGTGTGCTTCGTTATGTAATATTTTTTTCATAATAGTAAATTATCCTTATTGTTTATATAAACCGAAACGGATAAACTCAAACGGTAAAAAGATTCAAAAACCTTTTAAAATAAGATTGACAATAAAAATAAGGTATGGTATTATACCTTTCACTTGAATATTTCATCGGAGAACTTACCGCCGCAGCGGTAACGGTTGATAAGATGACGGTGCGCCGAAGTTATCGAACATAGCTTGAGGCGTTTTTTTATATAAAAGGAGAATTTATGAGAATACAGTTGTCGGAACATTTTACCTATAAAAAATTACTTATGTTCGTTGTTCCGTCCATTGTAATGATGGTGTTCACAAGTATTTATTCGGTAGTGGACGGGCTTTTTGTATCAAATTTCGTAGGTCCGGACGCTGTTGCCGCTATAAATTATGTGTTCCCTTGGTTTATGGTTTTGGGCGCGATAGGTTTTATGCTCGGCGCGGGAGGAAGCGCGCTTGTTTCCAAAACGATGGGCGAAGGGGATACGGTAAAAGCGAATAAATATTTTTCCATGCTCGTTTATGTGACCGTAGTTTTAGGTTTGATTATCGCCGTAGCCGGTCAGTTTGCTATACCTGCCGCGGCAAAATTGGTTACCGACGACGAGGTTATATACGGTTATTGTGTGCTTTACGGCAGAATACTGCTTGCTTCTCAGCCTTTTTTTATTTTACAGAACATTTTTCAAAGTTTTTTCGTTACGGCGGAAAAACCGAGGTTGGGGCTTATAGTCACCGCGTCGGCGGGCGTAATAAATATGATTTTGGACGCGGTTTTTGTGGTCGGTTTCGATTGGGGGCTTACGGGCGCCGCCGCGGCAACAGTTACGGGGCAGGTTTTCGGAGGGCTTTTCCCATTGATTTATTTTGCGTGTAAAAACAAATCTTTGTTGCGCCTTGTAAAAACTAAGATTTATTGGAGCGCTCTTTTAAAATCATGTACGAACGGTTCTTCGGAATTTCTTTCAAACCTCGCTTCCGCCGTGGTTATAATGCTGTATAACTATCAAGTGGGTAGGCTGGTGGGTAACGAAGGCGTGGCGGCATACGGTGCAATCGGCTACGTTATGATGATTTTTTATTCGGTATTTATAGGGTATGCCGTAGGGAGCGCGCCGCTTATAGGATATAACTACGGTGCGGATAACAGAGCGGAACTTAAAAATTTGTTTCGAAAAAGCACGGTTATTATGGCGGTTGCCGGTATTCTTATGACGTCGCTTTCCGAAGTTCTCGCAAATCCCGTAATTATGCTTTTCGGTTATGAGGGCGAACTTTTCGAAATGACCGTCAGAGGTTTCAGAATTTATTCCGTAGCATTTCTTTTGACGGGTTTTAACGTGTTCGGTTCGTTTTTGTTTACTGCACTGAATAACGGACTTGTTTCCGGAATTCTTTCTTTTTTGAGAACTCTTGTTTTTCAGGTTGCCGCAGTCATGCTTTTGCCTCTTGTTATTAAGTTGGACGGGGTTTGGGCTTCGGTAATATTCTCCGAATTCGCTTCGCTTATAGTTACGGCTACGTTTGTAATTGTAAACGGAAAAAGATACGGATATTTCGGAAAAACCGCGCGTTTATGAAAAATTCGCGGTTTTTATTATATTTTTACAAAATTTATATAAAACTTTAATAAAAACGTGTTATAATAAAACGCGTAAGGGTTACGTTGCGGCGTTCCCCTCATTTTACGGGAAGGAAAAAGTATGCGTGATTACGTAAATTACGACTATATGCAAGCCGTTCTGAAAAAGAAATACGCTGAGAAAATAAAAGAGTGTTACCGCGCTTTCGGTTGGGAAATAATAGACAGGGAGGAGGATTCCCGTTACGACGACGTTTACAACGTTTTTTTCAGCCGTCCGCACAAATTGGAACACAAGGACGAGTTGCATTATATGCAGGTTGAATTGGAAGCGCATTTTGACGAAATTAGCAAAGTCAACCGCAAATTTCTGCCGAAGTCGTTTTTTTGTGCTTTGTTTACCTTTATAACCTTTCTTGGATTTTTTGCCGGTGGGTTGTGCATGGCGTTTTTGTTTGAAGGTACGGCGTATTTTGTCGGCGGGTTGGTTCTTGCATGTATAGGTTCCGCCGCGGGAATTGCAGGGGTAATACTTTCAGTAAAAGTACGCAAAAAAGAAATATTATCGGCGAAAAAGATATCCGAAGAGCATTATTCGGAAATAGAAAAACTTTGTATGCAAGCTTCGGCGTTTACGGGTGTTGAATATGAAAAGTAAGAAACTGCGTGAAAACCGCCGCAACAGAGTACATTCGCCCGATTACAGAGTTGTAAAAATACGTACCGAAGGTAAAGTGGGCGCGCAAAAAACGTTAACGGTAGGTTTTTTTATTCTGTTTCAGCTTGCTATTCTTATTACTCTTTATCTCGGAATAGTAAGTTCTTTTTTATGGTATATTTTCGCTACTTACGTAATAGGATTTTTCTGCTGTCTTCACGTGCTTTCGTCCAACCGCAACGGACAATCCAAAACAATTTGGATACTTGTTTTGTTGTTGTTTTCTTCTTTTGGATTTATTTTTTATTTTTTCTCTTTGGAAAAAGTTTTTTTCGGGAGAGCGCAAAGACGTTACAGAAAAATATTCGAAAGAACGGACCGTTACACCCCGCAATATATACTAAATAACGAAATTGCCCCGGAAACGGAAAATATTGCCGAATATCTGTACGGCGTTGGTAAATTTGCCACGCAGAGAGCGAATATGCAATATTATTCTTCGGGTTTTATGTTGTTCGACGATATTTGCGAACGGCTGAAAACTGCGGAGAAGTTCGTATTTATAGAGTTTTTTATAATTTCAGACGGTATTCTTATGAACAGAATATCCGATATATTGTGCGAAAAAGCTTTAAACGGCGTTGACGTGCGTATAATACGCGACGGAATGGGCAGTCACGGCACGCTGCCGAGAAAGTTACGTTCCAAACTTATTAAAGCCGGAATTAAACTTTACAGTTTCAATCCCGTACTGCCGTTGTTTTCTTTCGCTTTGAATTTGCGCGACCATCGTAAAATAGTTGTTGTTGACGGAAAAACGGCATATACGGGCGGATGTAATATAGCCGACGAATATGTAAACGAAAAACGCATGCACGGCTATTGGAAGGATACGGGGTTGAAAATAGAGGGCGCGGCAGTCGACGGGCTTACGCTTTCGTTTTTACGTCAGTGGGAGTTTGTGACCGGTAAAACCGAAGACTATTCCGCGTTTTTAAATCTTTACGAAAAGATGGAAAGCGGCAGTATCGCTATTCCCTATGCGGACGGTAAAGATTATAACCGCAATATATGTAAGGGTGTATATACCGAAATTATGGCGGGCGCGAGGCGCAAGCTTTATATTATGACTCCTTATTTTATTCCGGACGAAGTAACCGCAGATATGCTTGCGCAAAAAGCGCTTTCCGGAGTGGATGTAAGACTTATTTTACCGGGGATACCGGATAAGCCATACGTATATAAAGTGAGCGTTGACAATGCCGAAAGGCTTTTGCCTTTCGGAGTTAAAGTTTATAAAATGAAATATTCTTTTGTCCATTCCAAACTGATTTTATCGGAGAATTGCGTTAGCGTAGGTTCGGCTAATTTCGATTTGAGAAGTTTTTACAATCAGTTCGAGAACGGCGTTTTTACTGACGATTTTGAAATACTTGAACAGGTTTCAGACGATTTTGAAAAGACCTTTTTGAAATGCGAACAGATTAACGAGAAAAATTGTTTGCGCAGAAAATTTTCTCACAGACTGCTTACGGGTTTTTTACGCCTGTTTGCGCCGTTAATGTAGATTAGTAAATTTTTTATCGGAGCGATTTATGAAATTTAAAAAACTTACGCCTTGGATTCCGACTTTTGCTTTCGGCGCGGTAACTTTGATAGCGATTGCGTATTATGCTGCGACCGGAGGAACGCAGGCGACTACTTATATTCAGTTGGTAATCGCATTGGTTATTCCCGCAATAGTTCCCGTGTTGGGAATTATTACGAAAAAGCATTATCCCTTGGCTCTTTCGTTAATGGTGGGAATTTTGGTTTTGTTCGGATTGGATTGTGCGAAAGCTTTTAATTTTTATTCCTTTGTTCCCGAATACGATAAATATTTGCATTCGTTTTTCGGCTTGGCGGGCAGCGCTATAATTTATATATTCGTTTTGCGTTGGAACGGCGGAAGTATGAAGCCGTTGGGAATTATGTTTATTGCGTTTATCGGCGTTATGGGACTCGGCGCGATTTGGGAAGTTTTGGAGTATTATTGCTCGTTTATTCCCGGAGAGGACCCGCAGGGAGTATGGGGCGTTATAGACGCGGCTATCGAGTCGGGGCAACGGAGTATAAATCCTATGTACGATACGATTGAAGATTTGCTTGTGACCATGATAGGTTCGGCGGCGTTCATTCTGTGGTATTACGTGGATTGTTTGTTCGACGGTAAATCGTTCAAAAAGCTGTTTACGGCTAATGAGGAATTTTCGGAGATAAAATAAAAAACTATACGGCGCGGAATTAAAATTCCGCGCCGTAATTTTAAGTTTACAATACTTTCGATAAAAATTCTTTTAATCTTGCATTTGTCGGCGATCCGAAAATCTGTTCCGGCGTTCCTTGTTCCTGTATTTTTCCGCCGTCCATAAACAGCACTCTGGTGGCGACTTCACGAGCAAAAGCCATTTCGTGCGTTACTATAACCATAGTCATACCTTCGTCGGCAAGTTCTTTAATCAGCGACAATACCTCGCCTACCATTTCGGGGTCGAGCGCTGACGTGGGTTCGTCGAACAACATAACTTTCGGATTCATTGCAAGCGCTCTCACAATTGCTATGCGCTGTTTTTGTCCGCCGGAGAGGGTGGAGGGATACACGTTCGCTTTGTCGGCAAGTCCTATGCGGTTTAAAAGCCGCATTGCGTTTGCTTCCGCATCTTGTTTAATTTTTTTTGCCGAAGTTTGCAGTGTGGGAACGGGCAGTTTGTTTGCTTTGGATTTAAATAAATTTTTAAGTTTCAACGCAAAAATTTTACGTTTTGATTTTTTGAGTTCGAGTAAACCGACATGTATTGGGGCAAGGGTTATATTTTTCAAAACCGTCATATTGTTGAAAAGGTTGAACTGTTGAAATACCATACCCATTCTGCGGCGTTGAACGTTTATATCTACTTTAAGGTTGCATAAATTATTGCCTTCAAAGAAAACATGACCGTCGGTGGGGTCTTCCAATACGTTCAAACAGCGCAAGAAGGTGCTTTTACCGCTTCCCGAAGGACCGATAACCGCAATCTTTTCGCCATGGAATATCTTTTCGCTTATGTCGTCCAAAACTTTGAGTTCTCCGAAAGATTTTGTTAAATGTTGAACTTCGATAAGCGCGGAGGGGTCGAAAGGTTCGACGGGTGTTTTTTCGGTTTTCAAAAACTTTTCGTCTTTATTTCTTTTCACTCTTTCTTAGTCTCCTTTCTATGAGTTTGATTACGAGCGTTAACGCATATACGATTATTAAATAAAAAACCGCTACAACAAGCATGGGCGCCAGATATGTGGCTAGTTCGTTAGGCGCGCCCATTACCTTGGCTACATATGTTAAATCGAATACGGTTCCCGCCATGCTGACTATAGACGTTTCTTTAATCAGCGCGATTAATTCGTTGCCGATAGCGGGAATTACGTTTTTCATGCCTTGCGGTATTATAATGCGGAAAAGAGTGTAGCCGCTCGAAAGTCCCAAAGCCCGTCCCGCTTCCGTTTGCCCTTTATCGATGGAAAGTATGCCCGCGCGGATGTTTTCTGAAACGTAGGCGCCGCTGTTTATTCCGAATGCGAGAATCGCCGTTATTTCAAGGGGAAAACCGCGTATGGCAAAAATGACGAAAGCCATAATAAAAAGTTGTAACGCCATAGGGGTTCCGCGAATTACCGTCGTGTATATTCCGCAAATAAACTTTGGCGCAACCCAGACTTTTGAGTCCGGTTGAATTTTTATCATCGCCACTAACGTACCGAGTAAAATGCCCAACAGCGCGGCGCATACGGAAATGTATAGGGTAGTGCCGAGTCCCAACCAAAGGTAATTTGAATATTCCGGTTTTGAAAAAATCGTTATTATTTGCTCGAAAGTATTAGCCGCTATCTGCGTATACATAAATTCACCGTTACGTATAAAATCGAACCGTATTACGCGGTTCGATTTAGTTTTAAATTTATTTCGTAATTCCTAAATGTTTGGAAACGAGAGCGTTTATGCCTTCGCCGTTGTTAGCAAGAAGTTCTTCAAGCACTTCGTTTATGGCGTTCAGCAGCGCGGCGTTGCCTTTTGTTACGCATATAGCGTAGTCTTCCTGCGTGGGATAATCGGCTTCGTCTTCTCCGCCTTCGTAATAGAGTGCCACGCATTTGAATTCTGCGGTTGAACTGTTTTTTACCACATATTCTGCGGGCAATTTGTCAATAACAACAACGTCTACCGTTCCGGCGGTGAGCGCCGCGGTGGCAATCATAACGTCGTCGTATGCCGTGCATACGGATTTTGAGCCGTGAAGAACGCCTTGTTCTCCGTCAATTTCGTCGTTGACGTATATGTCGCCCGTTGTAGCTCTCTGAACGCCTATTTTTTTGTCGTAGAGATGATTCCAAAGGGTGTAAGAAGTTTCGCCGTCTTTATATAATTGTTCGGCTTGCAATTCGTCGCCTTTGTATACTACGTACTGAATAGTGGTGAAGTATGTTTTTGAAAAGTCTACTTTTTCTTTTCTTTCGTCGGTTACGGTAATTCCTGCCGCGCCGCAGTCGAATTTTTTACCGGAAGCCACGTTATCGATAATATAATCGAAATCTGTGCTTTCGAATTTTACTTTCTTACCGAGTTTTTCTCCTACCTTATTCATTATATCCACGTCAACGCCTTTGATTTCGGTGCCTTCCAGATATTCGAACGGAGCGAACGGAACGTTTGTGTTGACGTAAATTACGTCGTCCTGCGGAACGCAAGCCGCGGCTGAAAGGGAAACGGCGCCGCCGAGTAAAATGGTTAATGCGGTTATAACGGGTTTTTTCATTTTATTACTTCCTTTTAAAAATTATTTACGGCGTAAATATAGCACACGTAAAAATCTTTTTCAAGCAAATAACAAAATAATTTATTATTATACAAAAAAATGAATAAAATTACATTGTTTGTTTTATTTTTTCACATTAAGCAAAATAAATAATCATACTTATTTCACATTAAAATTGTTTCGTACACTTGCAAAATTTTTATATAAATGTTAAAATTATCATAGTATGGAAATTTGCGGTAAATCCGCTTAACGGCTTTTAGAGGTTGGGTTATGGAAGAAATTATAAACAATATAGTCGAAGCGGAAAAAAGAGCCTCGGAAATAAAACAGGAAGCGCAAAAACGGGCGGCGTTAATTTTGGAAAACGCTCAAACCGAAGCGGAAGAATTGTTTGTCCGTACGGAAGCCGAATGCAAAGTTATGCGCGAGAATAACGTTAAAAAAGCCGAAGCCGACGCGGATAAGGCATACAGGACCGCAATAGAAAAGAGCGAAGCCGAAGCAAAAAAGTATTCGCAAAAAGTAATTGAAAATTCCGGTAATTTCGTAAAAGAAACGGTACGGAGGGTTGTGACCGGTGGTTGCTGAAATGCGCAAGCTCGAACTGGTGGCAATGTCTTACGAAAAAGACGCGCTTTTAAACGCGTTGGAACGTACGGGCGCTGCTGAGATAGAGCTTCAAACCGAAAACGAATATACTTCCGCGGTCGATTGCAACTGCGAAGATTTACGCGCGTATTATGCAAAGATAGAAGATACGCTGGAATTTTTGGTTGCCGAAACGGAAAGTTATAATAAAGCGCACAAGATAAAAGCAGAAGTTTCCGCGGACGGACAGAATATCGGGTATTCCGATTTTTTAGCGGCGAAAGATTATAAAGACGCGGCCGAGGCGGTTATGGAGAAAGTGCAAAATCTTTCGGAACGCCGCAAAACGGTACAATCGGAAATTATAAAATTAAACCGCGTTATCGAAACCGCAAAAATTTATTCCGATTTGGAAACGCCTTTTTCGGCTTTTACCGATACTGCGCACGTTAAAGTAAAGCTTGGAGTTGTTCCCGCCGTTTTTGCCGCGGCTTTCGCCTTAAATGCGGAAGAATACCCTTTAACGGCGCTTAAGATTTTGAAAACAGATTCGGAAACCGCGCTCGCGCTGTTCTGTTCGCACGTTGCAGACGAAAGCGGCGAAGCCGCGCTTGCCGAAAAAGGGTTTGTTTTATGTCCGTTTAGCGGTGATATTAGCGGAAAGGAAAATTATAAAAATTTAAACGACAAAAAGAGCGGGCTGTTGAGCGAGCTCGAAAATATAGCCGATGAGTTATATTCTTTAAATTCCGAAATTGCGCCGCTCGGCGTATACAGCGATTACGTGGGATTTCAGCTTGAAAAAGCGGAAATGTCTTTAAAAATGCGGGCGACGCAAACCACCGTTTTAATGCGCGCTTACGTTCCCGCCGAGGCCGAAGACAAAGTAAAGTCTGCGATAGACGGAGTTACGGGCGCCGTTTATTATTCGTTTACTAAACCGGATAAAGACGAAGTTCCGCCTACTTTGTATAAAAACAATGCGGTTGTAAAAAACTTCGAAGCGATAACCGATATGTATTCTCCCGTCAATTCCCGGGAACTCGACCCTAACGCGGTAATGGCTTTGTTTTACAGCGTGTTTCTCGGTTTTATAATGGCGGACGTCGGCTACGGTCTTATGATGTTGTTGGGCGGCGGGGCCGTCTATTGGAAAAACCGCGAAAAAGACAGCGGTTTGAAGAGACTTGCGGGAGTGTTTGCAATCGGCGGTATTTGCGCTATATTATGGGGGTTGATGTTCAATTCGTTTTTCGGTATGACTCTGGACGCAATGCCTACTTTTTTGCCTAACGCCAAAGACGACAGTTGGTCCTTTATGGGAATAAAAATTCCGTGCGTGCTTCTTATAAGTTTGGAACTTGGCGTATGTCAGCTGTTTGCGGGATATGTATGCCGCGCAGTGCAGTGCTGGCGCCGTAAACAGATTTGGGACGGAATACTCGACGGCGTGGTTTGGGCGGTGTTCTCGGTAGGCGTTGCCGTTGCAATAGTGGGACTTATAGAGGAAGCGAACGTTCCCGTTCTTGCTACCGTGGGCGGGGCTGTGGCGGCGGCGAGTCTTTTAATCGCCGTTTTGACTGCCGGCAGAAAGGAAAAGCTTTTAGGTAAATTTACAAAGGGGTTCGGCGCGGCGTACGGAGTAATCAACTACGCTTCGGATATCCTCAGCTATGCAAGATTATACGGTTTAATGCTCTCAGGCGCGGTTATTGCGCAAATTGTTTCGGAATACGCGGTAACGGGAGCAAACGGCGGCGTCGGCTTTATTATGAGCGGCGATCCCGCGCTGGTAATACTCGGCGTGATAATTATGATCGTGGGGCACGTGTTTAATCTTGCAATGGGTCTTTTGGGCGCGTATATACACGATGCCAGACTTCAATATGTAGAATTTTACGGAAGATTTTACGAAGGCGAAGGCGAGCTTTTCAAACCGCTCGGTTCTTCGAGAAAGCATGTTTTTATAAAGTAAATATTCCGATTTTAGCGGTCGGTTATATTAATTAAGCAATTATATTTCGGAGGTTGATCCAAATGTTTACGGAAGGTTATGCCATTGCGATGGCTGGAATTGCGCTCTGCGTACTTCTTTGCGGTGTAGGTTCGGCTATAGGACTTTACAAAACGGGCAGCGCGGCTGCGGGAGTATTGGGCGAAAATCCCAAGAAATACGGTAAAGTTATGGTTTTGGTGCTTTTGCCCGCAACGCAGGGAATTTACGGCTTTGTAGTCGCGCTTATAGCTTCGTCGGCTATAAATAATCCGGAAGTTTCCATGACCATGGCGCAGGGCTGGTCGGTATTCGGAGCGGTTGTTCCCATGATGATATCCGGTCTTGTTACAGGCATATTTCAGGGTAAGTCGTCGGTAAATTGTATTTACGCGGTAGGCAAGCAGGATTCTCTCGGCGCAAAACTTATAGTTTATCCCGCAATGATAGAATTTTACGCCATTCTGGGCTTGCTCATTTCAATTATGATAATGCCTGCGATTTAAGGTGTTAAAATGAGCGTTGAAGCCATAGTAGAAAGAATTATTTCCGACGCGGAAGAGGAAGCTAAGGCGATAATTTTATCCGCCGAAAAACGGGCGGAGCAAACGCGGGCGGAAGCCGCGGAGCGAGCCGAAAAGTATAAAAACGGTACTGAAGCCGAAAATGCGGCTAAACGTACGGCTATTTTGGAAGGTCGCGCGGCTACGGCAAGGTTAGATTCCTCAAAGATTATGCTTGCCGAAAAACGACGTGTAATAGACGATATATATATACGGGCTTTGAAAGAGTTGAACGCGCTTCCGAAAAAGGACGCGGTAAAATTTGCGGAAAGGTTGATTTCGGAGCATGCCGAACATGGCGACGAAATATTGTTTGCCGAAAATTACGCTTTCGCTAAAGAGGTAGCCGCGTTGGATATCGTAAAAGAAAAGGGTTTGAAATTTTCCACGAAAACGATTCCGCTCGAAGGCGGATTCATACTCGTCGGAAAAAATTCCGATAAAGATATATCTTACGGCGCGTTACTTGCGGCAGACAGGGAAGCTATGCAAGCGGAAACGGCAATGAAAATATTTGCTTCCGAAATAAATCCCGAATAAGGCAGGGCATATGTCAATAGATTCGGTATACACCGACGGCGTAATAGCCGTAAAAGAAAACGCCCTTTTGAAGGACAAAATATTAAAGCTTTGCGAAGGAAACGCGGAGGAAGCGTTCCGCGTATTGACCGAAAGCGGTTTCGGTAAAAGCGCGGAGGTTTCTTTCCCGCACGAATACGAAAAGCTGATAGCCGCCGACGAGCGCGATTTGGACGGATTTATCAAAGAATATTCTCCGTCCGCCGCGGTGACGGCTTATCTTTTGTCGTCGCGCGATTTTCATAATTTAAAAGCCTTTCTGAAAGCGGAAATGTTGGGGCAGTCGGTCGACGGTATGTTGGCGCCCGACGGATTATATTCTTCGGAAATTTTAAAAAATTGCGTAAAGCAAGGAAATTTCTCTTCGCTTGAAAAGCGATTAAAGGAAGTTGGCGAAAAAGTTTACGATTCTTTTAAAGAGGAAAATGCAACGCCGTTAACGGGCGCAGAAATAGGTTCGTTGTTTGCTAAAGCGGAGTTCGATTATCTGTTTGCGCGCTGTAAACGCAACAGATTATTGAAGAAATTGCTTGTGAAGCGTGCGGATATGTTGAATGTTTTGTCGGCTTTCCGAACGAACGACCGCGAATATGCCGCAAATAATTATGTTTCGGGCGGAAAATTAAAACCCGCGCAGTTGGAAAAGTTGTTTTTTGCGGAGAGCGATAGGGTGATTTCGGCGTTTGGAAATTCCGAATATTTACAGTTTGTAAAACTTTGTCTGCAAGCGCGGGAAAACAAATTGCCTTGCGCCGAAGCCGAAAGAATTTACGACGGTCTGGAAGCGGATTTCCTTGCGGAACATAAATACGAACTCGAAAGGGAACAGCCTTTTTTGTACTACGTATTCAGGAGACGTGCGGAAAACGCCAACGTGAGAATACTTTTCGTGTGTCTTGCGGCAGGAATGGAAGAAGGGCTTATTAAAAAGCGTATGAGGGCGGTATAATGGCTGTAAAAGGTAAAACTGCTTTTGTCGGAGACGGTGAAAGCATATTGGTTTTCAGGGCGGCTGGCGCGGACGCGTTTCCTGCGGAAGACGAAAGCTCCGCGAAAGAAATTTTGCGCAAAATCGCAAAAGAATACCAGGTTATATTTTTAACCGAAGAACTTGCTTTGTCGCTCGGTTCGTTTTTGAAAAGATTCGACGAACAACCTTATCCCGTCGTGCTGGCGGTTCCTTCAAAAAACGGAAGCACGGGTTTCGGGGAACAGGCGTTGAAAAGCGCAATGGAACGCGCTTTGGGCGTGGATATACTTTTCAATAATTGAGTCTGCAAATTTTCGCGCCGTTGCGCGCAACTTTAAACGTATAACCAAACGGAGTTATTTATGGGTAAGACAATTAAAATTTCAGGTCCGCTTATCGTTGCGGAAGGGATGTCCGATTGCAAAATGTACGACGTAGTTCGTATTTCCGAACTCGGGCTTCTCGGAGAAATAATAGAATTGAGAGGAGACAAGGCTTCGATACAGGTATATGAAGAAACGTCGGGCTTGGGTCCCGACGAGGATGTTATTAGTACGGGAGAACCTCTTTCGGTGGAACTTGCTCCCGGGCTTATTTCCGGCATATTCGACGGTATACAGCGTCCGCTTACTGCTTTGTATTTTAATTACGGCGCAAGAATTTCAAGGGGCGTTTCCGTAAACAGTCTTGACCGCGATAAAAAATGGCGTTTTGTTCCCGCCGTAAAAAAGGGGGACAAGGTAAGTGAAGGCGATATTTTGGGTACCGTGCGGGAAACTGAAATTATAGAACACAGAATTTTGGTTCCCAACGGAGTTGAAGGCGATATCGTTTCCGTGTCGGAAGGAGAGTTTACGATAGAAGATACCGTTGCCGTAATACAGACGCCTTCAGGTAAAAAACCCGTAAGTATGCTCAGAAAATGGCCGGTCAGAAAGGGCAGACCGTATAAAACGAAACTTGCGCCCGAAGCTCCCATGATTACGGGGCAGAGAGTTATAGATACTCTGTTCCCCATAGCGCGCGGCGGAGTGGCTGCCGTTCCGGGACCTTTCGGAAGCGGTAAAACGGTAGTTCAGCATCAGCTTGCAAAGTGGGCGGACGCGGATATTATAGTTTATATAGGCTGCGGCGAACGAGGCAACGAAATGACCGACGTTTTGAACGAATTTCCCGCGCTTAAAGACCCTAAGACGGGCGAGCCTATTATGAAGCGTACGGTTTTGATCGCAAACACTTCAGATATGCCCGTGGCGGCGCGTGAAGCCAGCATATATACGGGTATAACCATTGCGGAATACTTCCGCGATATGGGTTACAACGTGGCGATTATGGCGGATTCCACTTCCCGTTGGGCGGAAGCTCTCCGCGAAATGAGCGGAAGGCTTGAAGAAATGCCGGGCGACGAAGGATACCCTGCTTATCTTGCAAGCCGACTTGCGGAATTCTACGAACGCGCCGGTATAGTTAAAATTTTAGGCACCCGCGACCGTACGGGGTCGGTAACCGCCATAGGCGCGGTTTCCCCTCCCGGAGGAGATTTAAGCGAACCCGTTTCTCAGGCTACGCTGAGAATAGTAAAAGTTTTCTGGGGACTTTCGGCTTCGCTTGCTTATAAACGACATTTCCCCGCTATAGACTGGTTAATCAGCTATTCGCTTTACGCCGATAAAATAAAAGAATGGTTTGATGAAAACGTCGGCGCGGATTTTTTACGGTACAGACAATTTATTATGACCGTGTTGCAGGAAGAAGCTGCGCTTAACGAAATTGTAAGGCTGGTAGGTATGGACGCGCTTTCTTCTAAAGACAGGCTTACAATGGAAACGGCTAAGATAATAAGAGAAGATTATCTCCATCAGAATGCGTTCCATGAAACGGATACTTTTACATCGCTCAAAAAACAGTTTCTCATGTTAAAACTGATTTATGAATTCGATTCCCGTGCCAGAGAGGCCGTGGAAAATTTTGCTTCTTTAAATGATATATTGAATTGTTCATGTAAAGAAAAAATCGGCAGAGCGAAATATATAACAGAAGAGAATTTAGGTGAATTCGACGAAATATTAAAAACTCTTAATTCCGAACTTAAAGCTTTGGCGCGTGGAGGCGAAGATGTTTAAGGAATATAAAACCATACGCGAAGTTGTCGGTCCGTTAATGCTTGTCGACGGCGTTGAAGGCGTTAAATATAACGAACTCGTAGACATTATATGTGCAAACGGCGATATTCGTCGCGGTAAAGTTCTTGAAATAAACCGTGATAAGGCTGTGGTGCAGTTGTTTGAAAATTCGCAAGGTTTGCAAATTGCAACATCAAAAGCACGTTTTACAGGACACAGCCAGCAACTTGCTTGCTCACGCGATATGCTGGGAAGAGTGTTCGACGGTATGGGGAATCCGCGCGACGGCGGCGAACCCGTTTTGCCCGAAAAAGTGCTTGATATAAACGGCGAGCCGATAAATCCCGCAGCTCGCGATTATCCCGACGAATTTATACAGACGGGTGTTTCCGCCATAGACGGGTTAAATACTTTGGTAAGGGGACAAAAGCTTCCCGTATTTTCCATGAGCGGACTTCCTCACGCCGAACTTGCAGCACAGATAGCGAGGCAGGCAAAGGTTCGCGGAACTGATAGCAAATTTGCCGTGGTCTTTGCTGCAATCGGTATAACTTTCGAGGAATCGCAGTATTTTGTTAACGATTTTAAAAAGACGGGCGCGATTGAACGAACGGTTTTATTTACAAATCTTGCCGACGACCCTGCGGTAGAACGTATAGCTACGCCGCGCATGGCTTTGACTTGCGCCGAATATCTTGCGTTCGAATGCGGTATGCACGTGCTTGTAATTATGACAGACATCACCAATTACGCGGAAGCGTTGCGCGAAGTTTCGGCGGCGCGCCGCGAGGTTCCCGGCAGACGCGGTTATCCCGGATATCTTTATACTGATCTTGCCACAATGTACGAACGCGCGGGCAGGATTCGGGGGTGCGAAGGTTCTATAACTCAAATACCCATATTGACTATGCCGGAGGACGATAAAACCCACCCTATTCCCGATTTGACGGGTTATATAACGGAAGGACAGATAATACTTTCACGCGACCTTTATAAGAAGGGAATAAATCCGCCGATAGACGTTTTACCGTCTCTTTCCAGACTTAAAGATAAGGGCATAGGTAGAGGAAAAACGCGAGAGGACCATGCGGATACAATGAATCAGCTTTTCGCGGCTTATGCGAGCGGCAAAGAAAGCAAGGAACTTTCGGCGATATTGGGCGAAGCGGCGCTTTCCGATACCGATAAACTTTTTGCTAAGTTTGCCGAACAGTTTGAAAAGGTGTACGTTAACCAAGGGTTTGACGCCGACAGAAGCATAGAAGAAACTCTTGATTTGGGTTGGGAATTGTTAAAAATATTGCCTAAGAGTGAATTGAAACGTATACGTCAGGAATATATAGACAAATATATGAAGTAAATTAATTCACGAATTAATTGCCTTATGCGTGATTAAAAAATTTTCGTGAACAGGTATTTTTATGTCAAGACTAAACGTTAACCCTACCCGAATGGAGCTTAAAAAGCTGAAAGCAAGGTTGCAGACGGCGGTAAGGGGACACAAACTTTTAAAAGACAAATCGGACGAAATGATTCGTAGGTTTTCACTGTTGATTAAAGAAAACAAACGACTTCGCGACAGTGTGGAAGACGAGCTATCTCAAGTTCTGAAACAGTTTTCCGTCGCACGTTCGGTTACGCCGGCATATGTCGCCGAAACTGCGTTTTCCATGCCGTCGGTTTCGGTCGAACTTTTATGCGGAACGCAAAGCATTATGGGCGTGGAAGTTCCGAAAGTGGATTTGAGCGCTAAAAGAATTTCCGACGGATTGCCCTATGCATATTCAGAAATTACGGGGGAAGCGGATTATTCCGTAGCCCGTGCCGCGGAGCTTTTGCCTAAAATGGTGGAGCTTGCTCAAACTGAAAAAGCCGTAAGACTTCTTGCCGCAGAAATAGAACGAAACAAACGCAGAGTTAACGCCTTGGAATATGTTATGATTCCGCAACTCGAAGAAACTATAAAATATATAAAAGACAAACTCGACGAAAATGAAAGAGCGGCGATTGTGCGTCTTATGAAAGTTAAATAATTTGAAGTTCGACCAGTTGTGCAAAAAACAACGCCGGTGCACAGGCGTTGTTTTTTAATAAACGGAATAATTATATTTTTTACATTAATATGTAATTATTCCGAGTATAAATTATTGTAAAGGCGGGCGTTGCGCATTGTCTTTGGGGGGATTCGGATATTCAAAAACTCAGAACTTGCCCGCCGGTTTTGATAATTTTCATCCAAAATCGTTATTGCGTCATTTGCATTTTTATAAATACATATTTACGGTAAATAATGACCTTAAACTTACTTCTGTGTATTCGGCTGCAAGAGAAAATGCTATTATAAGTTACGACGTAGTAACTTTTGCGGAAGCGTTGGAAAGCGGCGATACGGCAAAGGAAGCATTAAAATATAAAGTTAAAACTAACAAATTATTTGAAAGCGTACTAAATAAAATTGAGAATTTGTTTTAGATTACCGATATAAAAAAGCCGAACTCTTTTTACGTTATGTTCGGCTTATTTTTTTATAAATAATCGGCTGTAACCCGCTTGAATTAACAAATGAGTTTGACCGATTACCAATGGTGCAGCATAGCAACCTTATTTGAATACTTCTGAAAAGGTTATTGTGTTGCAAATTTATACAGTTGATAATAAAGTGAATTTGTGATACAATACTTTTATGATAATTCTAATTTCGGGAACAACTCATACTGGTAAAACTGCCTTATCACAACGGCTTATGGAAAAATACAAAATTCCTTATTTCTCTATTGACCATTTAAAAATGGGGATTATCAGAAGCGGTAAAACTTCGCTTACAGTAAATGACGATAAAAGGCTTACGCCTTATCTTTGGTCGATAGTAAAGGAAATGATTAAAACGGCAATAGAAAATCGGCAAAATATTATTATTGAAGGGGTTTATATTCCATTTGATTGGCAAAAAGATTTTGACGAAAACTATTTATCTGAAATTAAATTTTATTGTCTCATTATGACCGCTGATTATATTGAAAACAAATTTTGCGATATTTTAAAATTTGAAAATATTATTGAAAATCGCATTACAGCTGATATAAATAAAGCCGAATTGATTTCAGATAATGTGCAAAATTTACGGCTATGCAAAAAGTATGGACTTGAATATGTTTTAATTGATAAAATTTACAAAATAGATATTGAATTATGAATATACGAAAATATAAAAATGAAGATTGCAATAAAGTTTCAAAATTATTTTATGAAACAGTCCGTTCAGTAAACGCAAAAGACTATACGGCGAAACAGCTTTCGGTTTGGGTAAAAAATGCCGACAGCTTAAAATCACGGCAAGACGATTTGTTAAAACAATATACTTTAATTGCTGAAATTAACGGCGTTATTGTTGGTTTTGGCAGTATTAATAAATTGGGGTGTTTAGATTTGCTTTTCGTACATAAGGATTATCAAAATCAAGGTGTTGCTACGGCTTTATGCAACGAGTTGGAAAAAGGCTTTGTTGTTATAAGAACGTAGCTTCGATTACAGCAAGACCGTTT
The DNA here is from genome assembly GCA_949746255.1 of uncultured bacterium. Lineage (GTDB taxonomy): Bacteria > Bacillota > Clostridia > Christensenellales > Borkfalkiaceae > Coproplasma. The sequence goes on along the minus strand of CATKAP010000238.1, from coordinate 198 downwards.
TTTGAAAGTCGTGGATATGCCGTAGTTAAGGCGCAAGAAGTAGAGCGTTTAGGCGTTAAACTGAAAAACTATGAAATGCAAAAGAAAAACGCAACCTAATATTCGAATTAGGTTGCGCGTGGTGCACCTTAAGGAGTTCGAATCCCTAGCCTTCGGTTCCGTAGACCGACGCTCTATCCAGTTGAGCTAAAGGTGCAT
>CATKAP010000237.1 GCA_949746255.1 uncultured bacterium | reverse complement strand
CTTGCAAGGCTTTTGCTTTTTAAGCGTTACAACAACTTTTACACTCTCGACCGTGTCGTTGTTTTCAATCGCTTTTGCAATTTCTTGCAAGGCTTTTTTAATGTCGTCCATGCCTTCACCTCCTTTGCTTTTTGTAATTATATTATATCACTACACCGTGATAATGTCAACAGTTTTGCACCACTTTTTTAATAAATTTTAATATTTTTTATGATTGTTTATACCACGACCGCGTCGCACTTATTGACAGGCGCGGGCTATTTTTTGTATAATAAATATACTTTAATTTTGGAGTGTGTTTTATGAAGTGGTTTTATAATTTAAGACGATTTGCTCGCAACTTAATCGCGGGCGCATTATGGGGCGTTCTTTTTGCCCTTGCGTGCATTGTCGGCGGTGTTTATGGCGATAATGTCGATAATGTACCCGTCGCGCTTGCCGTCGGCGTTGTTATAGTCTTTATTGCTGCCATTGTTTTTACTGTTTTTGCGATAATCGCAACGCGCCGTCAAAAGCAACCCGACGGCGGGAGTAACAAGAAAACTACCCCCCCCCCCCCCGCGAAGTTATCAACAATTTAGCAACCCACTACCCCCGCCGAAAACAAGTCCTGCGCCCGATGTTAGCAGCGCGCGGCGCACCCCTCAACCATTACCGACATACCCCGCAAAAATTAAAATAGTTGTATTTGAAAGACGTATTGCCGATGTTGACGTTAAATCGGGTGACGCTTGCATAATCAAGTTTGAAAAAAACTCTTTTATGACAACCGAAAACGGCAACGCAATTATTGACGCAAGTTGTTATGTGAACGGTCAAAAAATCGGCGAGTTTCCGTATGGCAGGCAATTACGCGCAGTATACGGCACCCGCGAATATAATTGCAAAATTGCGTCACATCAAATTGTCGACGATAAACACGAAGTATATATCGACATTGACTTACCGTTTGTCGTTGACAATAAACTCCCGCTTGCAACAAATTTGGTCGGCGTTACATTTGAAAACCGTCAAGCACACATTGCCGCGTCCGTCGTCGGCGATATGTTGTCGATTGTGCATACGCCGACCAACGAATACCCCAATACAATACAAGTTTACAACACCGCAATAAACGCGTGTATCGGTGTTATACCAAGCAATATTGACGTAAAACTTGTAAAAAAATATAAGACGGGTTGCGAATTTAGCGGCGTTATATCGTCAATTTACGGGGGTGCAGACGGCAAAAATTACGGCATTGACATTGTTGTTTTGACGCGTAAATAACAAAATGACGGCACTCGCCCGCCGCCAAACATAGTTAAAGGCGCACCCGTTAAGGGGTGCGCCTTTTTTATTATTTATTTGTTTTTTAATTCGTAAAGCGTCGACTCGATTTGCGTCGTCAAATATACATCGATGTTGCCATACATACCTTCGATTTGCTTTTTGACCTTGTCCGACAACTGCGCCTTCGCCATGTTTAACGCATTGAGTAAAGCGGTTTTTTGCGCGTCGCTGTCCCACTTGTCGGTACCTTTGATACTTTCGACGTATGTTTGATATGTAGCCTTTACAGCCGACTCGACAACGCCGAGCACGCCCGTTAATAATTCGGCAAGTTTGGTGTTTTTAATTTTTGTCGATATAAAGGTTTTAACCTTTACTAACACCCACGAGCCGAGCGCGGCAATAAGTGTCGTTGCGGCACCGATTGCAATTTTGATTACGATTTCCTGCCAATTCATTTTTGTTGTTTCCTCCGATAATTAAATTTTGTTGTTGATAGTGCGTTCGAGTCCGTCTATTCGGTGATGTGCCGATTTGACACTTGACTCCAACGCGGCAATTTGTCGTGGTAGTTCGGCGAGATTTGCGTCGGCGACGGTTTGCTCGATACGCGATAATCGCACGTTTTGCCCGTCCAACTTGTCCACGATTGTGCGGTTGCTTTGCAAAAGCGTTTCATTTTGCAACTTGATTGTGTCAAGACTTGCGTCAACGCTCGCTTGCTTTGCGCCCACATCGCGTTGTTTTTGCTTGCGTGTTGCAATAAAGGTGATAAGCGTCGTTGCGCCAACCACGAGCGACACAACAAACCCCGCAACCGCGATAATTTCCGTTGTCGTCATTGTCCATACCTCCCGTAAAAGATTTTATAAAATAGCGCATTGAGTCGCGTTATAATACCGTAAGCGTTGCAATGTTTCAAGTGCCCTTTGAACGATACAAACGACGTTGTGATGTCCGCAAACGTCATTCTACCTTCGTCAAGCCAACGTTTGAAAGTACGCAATTTGCGGCGCATTTTTACGATACCGCGCGGGCGGGGCTTGATAATCACTTTGCCCGTGTCGGTCAAAATAAACCGCCGCTGTAAAAACGTTATGCCACGCGATATTTTTACAATCTGCGTCTTTTTCTCGTTCAACTTGATACCGAATTTGTCGCAAATTCGCCGTATGTCCGATAAACACTTTTGCAAGTATTCTTTGCTTTCGTGCATTAAGTACCCGTCGTCCATATACCGCGCGTAACCCTTGATATGCAATACTTCTTTTATGTAGTGGTCGAGCCTGTTTGGGTACCGCAAGGCGCACGCCTGCGAGATTTGCGACCCCAACCCAAGCCCGATGTCGCCGAAGTCGTCGACAAGTTGTTTTACAAGCCCCGCAATGCGGGTGTCGGTGAATTCCTTGTCGATTATTTGTTTTAACGGCTCGTGTAAAATTCGGTCGTAAAACTTTGAAAAATCAAACACGAGCGCATACCCGTTTGTACCATGCTTGCGGAAGTGGCGTTGTAAGTGACACACGAGCCGATTGACGGCAAAGTGAATACCTTTGCCCGCCATGCACGCGCCGTTGTCGTAAATAAACGACCGCGACAACATCGGCACGAGCGCATAATCGCATAAACAACGTTGTACGACACGCTCGCTTATGTGCACGCTTTTTATTTGACGCAACTTTCCGCGTTCGACGCGCGGGAATTCGTAAAAACCGTTGCTTTTGAATTTGCCCGCCTGTAAAGTACGTAACGCGTTGTAAACGTTCACAATCGCGTTTACTTTGTATCTTTGAGTGCTTGCTTTCCAACCGACACCCAAACAACACTTTTTGTAACTGCGATAAAGGTTGTCAAACGTAAATACCGCGTCGTAATTATCAGCCGCCGCAAACTGTTCTTGTTTCTTTTGTAAACGCTTTTGTTTTCGGCGTTGATAACGCGCCTCGTGACGTTCCGTACTGTTCATAAATCAAATTGACACCCCGTACAATCAAAATATCGTTGCGGGTTGCGATTGCGAGTGATACCAACCATTAAACCGTCATACCGCAATAGACGGCAATGCAAGTAGCGTCCGATTGACCACATCGGGGTGTTAGTTTGTCCCTTGCGGGAAAGGTTGCACGCCCCTTTTGCAAAGACATTGATTTCGCACTTTTTTGTGTTACTTTGTCGAGTCATACATAGTCGCAAAAGCCGAAGGACACGCCGTACGAATTACTCGCGTTGTTGGTGTTGACGTTACCATTGTTGTTGACGTACCGAAAGTTATTCGTGTTCGCAACATTCGGCGAACGGAGCCACCAAGTGTAGGTGGAGCCACACAGCGGTATTTGCGGCGTACAACCTATTTATCAAGACAAGTTGCCGTATCGCTTTTTGTCGCTTTCCTTCAGCGACGCAAGCAACTTTGCCTCCGTTGTGATAAGTGCCACCCATTGCTCCCAAACGGTGCATTTTATGGGCTTGTTTTCGTCGGTCGTTCGGACGAATTCGCGCGCGATGTCAATTTGTGATATAAGGCATTGCAAGTTGCAATTTGCCTTTGTTACATATTCGCGGCGCAACCGTGCGTCGTCCGCTGTTGTAACGTAAATACTGTTTGCCGCTTTCACGTTGTTGTAAACCGCATTTGCAAGCGCGACAATGTCTTTTGTAATTAAAAACATATACCGTTTAGGGAATTTCGCACATTGCTTTATTGTGTAGATTTCCAACTCGCGGGCGGTGTCCAAGAATTGCACCACGCTTTCGCCGCGTTGTGATTTTAAGACCGACATTGTCGCTTATTCCTCCGAGTCGTCGGGCGGCAATTCGTCGGGCACTTCGGGTTGCAAAATTGCGTCCCATGTTTCCGCGTCGTTGACCGCAAGATTTTCAAACGCGGCGGTCGGGCTTGCGCCTTCGCCGATGTAGTGCACTTCCGACGTTTCGGGGTTTTTCATATACCACCCGACGGGGTCGGCGTTGTATTTATAAATATAATGCCGCTCGGTCGTTTCGATATGAAGTTCGTTGTTTTCGGTAAACACCTTGCCGTTGTTTGCCGTTGCGATTACTTTTTCGCCCGTAATAGGTGCGGGGGCGACCGCAAAATACTTTGTCATATTGACACTCCTTGATTTTTATTTGCGGGTTTACCGCACCCCACGCAGGGGGTGCGGAGTTGCCCGATTGTTGATTAAATGCAAAAGCCGAAGGACACGCCGCACGAATTACTCGCGGAGCCGGCGTAGACGCCACCACCGGTAGTGACGCACCGAAAGTAACTCGCGCCCGCAACATACGGCGAACGGAGCCACCAAGCGTAGGCGGAGCCGTCACCGTCCGACAATGCTTTTATGCCCTGCGGGTACCAACCGTCGGGCGTTGCAACATAACCGCCGTTACGCTTGAAGTACGCGTATTGCGCGCCTTCGTCATTGTATGTCGCCGTACCTGTGCCGTTGACTTCGACTTCGGAAAGTAAAAACAATTTGTCGTTTGTTGTTTCGATTGTCGTCGACTTGTTGCCCGCCGAAGTCCTTTTGTAAACTTCTTTAATGACGCTTTGCAAATCGGACGGCAACTGCGACAAAAGCGTCGGCATAACGCTCGTGCGCATTTTGCTATTTTTCCAACCGCCCACGTTTGTGTTGCTTGCGTTCATTTGGTAACGCGTCGTCAAGCAATTTTTCATACCAAACGTGATTGTCATATAATTGTCCTCGTCGGCGTCCGCATTATAATAACCGTCGTGACAAAAACCAAGTATGACAAGCGTTATCACCTCGCCCGTCGACAATTTGATTTGTTTTTCGTCGCCGACGTTAAAAACGCAAGGCGCACGACCCGCCGCCGCAATCGCGGCAATTTCCGACCATGACATTGCGTTCAAGTCGTATTTTTTCTTTGTGAAGGAAGGCAGGTTTAACCAACGCTTTACGCCGTCACCGATTTTGACAATGTCGTTTGTCGTGTCGTAACCGAATTCACCCGCCGCCAAGACGGGGTTTGTGCTTTTCCATTGCGCCGCCGTTCCTTGACGTTGCCGCATTTTCCAACTTACCGTTTTTTGTGCCATGTTTGCCTCCTTATACGCCGCCGCCGATAATTGTTACGGTATCACCGACACGCACAAGGTCGGCACTATCGGAAAGCCCTGTCGACGCGGTGACGATTTCGTTTTTGCTTGCCTTGCCTGCAAGAGCGGACGCAACGCCGCCCGACGTAACGGGGTTTGTGCTCCCGCTTGTCGGCGTGGTATCAAACGTCAACGCGTCCTGTTTTGAGTTCCATTTCGCTTTGTCCGCGTCCGTAACAGTGCGGTGCGTTTCGTCCTGCGTCGCGTCCAAAAGATTGCCCGACAAAGCGATTGCGGCGACATCAGCGGTTTTGACGTATGCGGCAAGGTCGGACAACTTCGCATACGACGCAAGCGCGTCGTTGATAATGGCGGTGATTTGCTCCGACGTAAGCAAGTTTGCGATTGCGTCCGTGACGTAGTCTTTTGTTGCGTATGCCGTCAAGTCGAGTGTTTGCGTGCCGAGTGCCTCCCACGTTCCGTCGACGTAGATGTATTCGGTGTAAAGGTTGCCGCTTTCGGTCGTGGACGTTTTAAGCAAGTAAACCGTCGTCGTGCTTATGTCGTCGGACGGCAACGCGTTTACAACCTTGATTGCAAATTTGGGTATTGCCGATATTGCGGCGTTAAGGTTTGCAACCTTGCCGTCGATTTCGGCTTTGCCGTAATAGTTGACAAGGTCGTCAACGGTTTTCGTGATAAACGCCGACACGTCGGGTATTTCCGATTTGTCAGCCTTGCCCGCAAGCACAACGAAAATGCCGCCCGATTTTACGGGGTTGTCGCTGTCGGCGGTCGGTGCGTCGTCAAACGTAAGCGCGTTTTGTTTCGCGTTCCACGCCGCCTTTTCCGCGTCCGTAACGGTGCGGTGCTGTGCGTCGTCGATAAGGTCGGCGAGTTCGCGCGTCGATACGTACGGCAGGTCGTTCCAAGCCGTTACGCCGTCGCCGATTTTAAGGTCAAACGAGCCGTCGGCTTTTTGTTCGGCGCAAAGTTCGCGCAATGCGGGTACGGGGTTTTTGCCTTCCCACTCGGCGGTCGTGCCGCCGCGTACAATAAGTGTTGCAAAAAAAGTTTTGTTTTCGTTTTCCATTATGGAGTGCCTCCGTTAATAATTTTTATTTGTTCGATTTTTTCAACACGCGCGGTCAATTCCGATACGTCGGTTGGTACCTGCGGTGTGTTTTCGATTTTTTCGACCCGTGCCGTTAAGTCCTGCAAAACGGTCGGGTATTGCTTTTCGATTTCGTTGTCGGCGGGAATAGTGCGGGCAAGTGTAAAAGTGATTGCCTCCGTCTGCCATACAACGACATCGCCGTCGGTGTTTTGTTCAAACTGTATTTGTAAATCAAACAACGAGTGCACGGTCGTTTTGCGCGACAATTTGTGCACGAGTCGCAACACGTTGTATTCGTTGATTACTTCGACGCGTCCGTCCTTGTCAAAATATTGCTCGCGTTCGTTTTGCAACTTTATGTAAGGGGTGCACGCCGCAAGGTCAATGCCTGTGTCGGTGTAACGCTTGATTACAAATTCGAGTTTGTCAACAAGGTTGTTACCTTGCACGCCGACGGCGTAATATTTTATCGGGCAACTTGTGCCGTTAAAGGTGATTACCATGTTAAACGTCGCCTCCTGTGATAATAATTTCGTCGTCGGTTTCGACAACATTTTCAACGTTATAAACGGCAATCGGGGTGTCACCGTCTTTTACGACGGAGCCTTGCCCTTTTGTGATTGCCGCCGCAAGTTCGGCGATTTCTGCCGTCATTTGCTCGTGTTGTTCGGCGACGGTTTCGGCAGCATTGTTTGCTGTTGTGCTTGCCGCATTTGCCGTTGTAACCGCGTTGTCGGCTTTTGAATTCGCCGCATTTGCCGTTGTAACCGCGCCGTTTGCCGTCGTCATGGCGGCTTGTGCCGTCGCAAGTGCATTATCAACAATCGCTTTAATTTTTGCATAATCGTCGACCGCTCCTATAAGTTTATTTAATTTGACAATGTTGGTGCCCGATATTTCAAACGAATATATCGGCAATTCGTACACCTTGTTTACGTTGTCCGCGTCTGCCGCGTAAATGTCGTCTTGTCGTAACGCGATTGCCTCGAAGGTGCGGTTGACGTACGCAACAAGCGTACAATTTTCACCGTCGGACGGGTGATACGTTTCAACGCGGGCGCACACGTAACCGACAAAGCCGTCAAAAATTTGCGGCGACAATATTTCGGGGGACGTGACTTCGTTCATACGTCCTTGCACAACAAACGCGCCCGTGTCGATTTTGATTTGTTGTCCGACGACGGTTGCGGCAAGTTCGGTGCCGTACCCCTTGTAATAGCCGTTTGCTTTGCTTTGGTCAATAAAACGCGACTTTACTTCGAGCGCGTACAAATTCGCCGCAAAATTGAAAACGCCTTGATATGTAACGGGTTTAATCATTGTTTGCCTCCTTAACCCTTGATTATTTCGGTAAGTAGTATTTTCTTAAAACCGAGTTTGATTTTTGTTGAAAGCCCTGCCGCGTCCAACTTTGTGATTTTTTCACTTATGGGCAACGTCTTGTAAAGTTTGCCGTCAAAGTAAAGGTCAACCTTCGTGTAAAGCGGGTACTCGGCAAAGTCTATCGGGTCAATAGTTTTGTTGTTGTCGATAATGATGTTGTCGACGTACCGAGAGTTTGCAAGTTCGTACACGGCGTTGAATTGCGCGTCGGCAAGATATTCACTTTCAAATATCTTTGTTTTGACGGGGTAAAGACGACCGTCAATATTTCCGACCGCGTCCGACTGCACGATGTTGTTTTCTTTGTCGCGGTAATAATAACGGGTTGCAAGCGTATCGGGGCGGGGTTTGTATTTCGGGACGTATTGCGGGGAGCCGTCGTCATTGTACGCGGGTTGCCCGTTGTCGTCAGTCGCCTGCACGTCCGAATAAATGATGTTGCCGTCCGCGTCCGTTTCGGGCGTTGTAACGTCATATTTAAGCGTTGCAACCGCTTTATTTGTTGCCGCCGAAGTCGTGGTCAATTCGTAGATAAAATCGCTTAAACCGACCGTTAAACGGCGAGAGCATTTAACAAACGTAAAAACGATTTTGCCCGCGACAATATCAAAGCGGGTGCCGATGTTGTATTCGTAGTATTTAAGGTAACACTTCAAAAACGTGTACGCGTTCGTGATTTGGTACGTACCCTGCAACGACCCGTACGTTGGGGTCGTGTCGGTGTCGTCGTTCGGTATAATTACTTCGACGGGAATTTTACCGACAAACGCGTCAACACCGCCAAACACCGCCGCCATGACCTTTTTGTATACTTCCGACAACCTGCCGTCAAAACTGCCTTCGGCGGTATAGTCGAGCAAAATTTCGGTATCAAGTATGGTCTTAAAGTCTGCACCTTTGATTGTGCGCTTGTTTTTGTCGGGGGTGACGGTATCGGCAAAGCACGCGTATTTGTAGTTGCCCGCGTCGTCGTTTGTGACGGCGACTTTTGCGTCGTTCACGTCAACATCGGACACGCCGTCGGCGGTGTACGAGTCGTTGTCGTAAACGCGTTGCGTCAAGTCATACGTCGCGTTGTCAACGTTTGTAATATGCTTTATGTTTTCGTCGTATAGTGCGATGTACATTGCCCGCCGCCTCCTTAATCGAATAAATAACGTTTAACCGCGAAAGATATTGCGCCCGCGTCCGTGTCCTCCATGTTGGAGCCAATAAGGTATTCACCTTGCGGCAAATACAAAAACGATTGCTTTGTCTTGTCGGTTAGTCCGTACCCGTTTGTGCTTATACCGTCGGTTGTGACGGTGATTTTTTTGGTTGTCGGCTCGATAATAATTGTCGTGCCGTCGGTGTTGTTGCAGGCGAGCGCGATTTCGGCAACGCGTTTACCGTCGGTTGTTTCGATGTAAATGTCGATGTCGTTTTCGATGTCGCCCGTGATTGTGATTGTAATGGGCGCGTCAACAAAAAACGTGTTTGCGATACGTTGCTTTTTTTTGAATACGTGCCCGACAAAGCCGAACGGAAAACCGAGCGGGAATTTGGTTTGCGCCGCGTCCGTGTTTTTCAAAGCGAAAGACTCCTCGACGCGTTCGTACCAATACGTTTGACGTTCAAATATGAACGGCTCGCAAAATACGCCTTCGTTGTTTCGTTCGGTCTTGCTGTTTGATTTCAAGACAACGTCGCAAAATTTATCAGTCACGCCGTCGTTGTACTCAAACAAAAACAAGCCCGTGCCGCAAAGCGACAGGAAGTTCAACAAACTTTTGTAATTCAAGTAACCGTCGGTGCCGTCGGCGTTAAAATATATTTGCAATTCTATCGGGTCAAACGACGGTGTGACGTTCACAAGGTGTTTGCCCTTGTCGCTGTCCTTGTAAGACAACGAAAAGGCGTTGCCGAGTCCTTTCGGCTCTGCGGCAAGTGCCTTGTCGCTGTTTAAGTCAAACGTTTTCTTGCCGTCGTATGTATGAAGGTAAAATTTACGCATTACATCGCCTCCGCAAGTTTGACATTGATTTTGTGCACCATGTCGTCGACATCAATTTCGGCGGCATAATTTTCAATGACGACCGTCACGTTTTGCGTCGTGTTGTTCGTCGAATAATCGTTGTTGTAAATGTCGCCCGAAGTACCGCCGCCGCCAATTTGGTCATACGCACCGTTGCCCGATGTGTCGGGCGGGGTACTGTCGATTATTGCGTTTACGTCGTCCATGTCCTCGATGTCCGACGTGTCGATACGCAATTTAACTTCCTGTATACGGTCGATATGTACACCAAGCCAACCGAGCGCACTGTTTACGCCGTCAATAAGTCCGTTTATTATGCCGATTACAAAATTGATTGCGTCCTCTATAAAACCGAGCACAAAGTTAATGACTTTCACAACCCCACCAAAAATCTTATTGACGACATTGCCAAAAATTTGAAAAAGCGGGGAAAGCCAACCAAGTAATTGACCGAGAATTTTTAACGGCACTTGCAGGGCTTGCAATACAAGTTTAATCGGTATCAATGCGACCTGCAAAAGCGGTTGCAAGATTGCAAAAAGCACTTGCAAAGCAACTTGTATCGGCGTTAAAATCATATCAACAACAACCATAAGCATATCGAATAACGGTGACAACAAGTCGAAAATTGTTTGTATAATTTCAATGACGGGTTGTAATGCCTCCGATATAACATTGATTGCAACCGCAAGCGCGCCCCCAACAAGGTCAATTATCGGTTGCAATACCTGCATTACCAAGTCGAGCGTTTGCATAAGCAGGTCAAGTACGGGTTGTAATGCTTGCCCGATTGTTTCAACAAGATTGCCAATCGCCTCGCGAAAAGCCTCACACCGCGTATAAAGCAACAACACGACTGCCGCAACCGCCGCAACAATTAAAATTATCGGGTTTGGGGCAAGCGCGCCGAGTGCGGAATTTAGCGCAGGTAACATTTGAATAATGCTCCCGACCGACGATATAAGTTTACCGATACCCATTGTCAGTGGCGCAATGGCGGCAACCACTGCAAGGGCGGCAAGCGCGAATTTTTGTTGCCCAAGTGTTAAACCGTTAAACCACTCCGCAAGGCTTTGTAATTTTGGTATCAAGTTGTTTTGTATGTTATCTGCAAGGCTTTTAATTAGCGGCGTAAATGCCGCGCCGATTTGCAACCCAACATTTTTTATTGACTCCTTCAGTCGATACAACGTATCGTCAAGCGTTGCAAGTGCCGTAACCTGCTCGTTTGAAAATGCCCCGATTTCCGCAAATTCCGACTTAAATTGATTGATTGTGTCTGTCCCTGCGTTAAGAAAAGGTAACATTTGATTTGCAATCTTGTCGCCAAATATTTCATTTGCGTATGCCGCTTGCAATGTCTTGTCTTGCATATTTGCGAGCGCGTCAATTATCCCGTCAAACATTGCCTCTTTGTTTTCAAAATCTGCAATATTTAACCCAAGCGACTGCAATGCTTTTGACGCATTGTTCATTGTACCCGTTGACAAGTCCAAGATTGCGGCGCGAGCTTTTATGAGTGCTTTATTAAATACTTCAAAATCAACCCCCGCTTGCATTGCGACGTATTGATATTCCTGCACTTTTTCTGCCGATATTCCAAGTCGCAAAGACAAGTCATCGATTTCAGCTCCCGCGCTCGCGGCTTTTATTCCAAGCGCGCCGATACCCGTTGCCGCCCCCGCCGCAAGAGCAGAAAGCGGCGCGAGCATTTGTCCCGCACTTGTTATTGCACCACCAACTTCGTGAAAATCTTTTGCGATTGCGTCAAGTTTTGTTTTGTTGATTTTTTCAATTTGCTTTTGAAGTTGCTTTGCCTTTAATTCGGTTTGCGCAAGTTCGGTTTGCAAGCGAGAATATTCCGACGTGTCGATGTTTCCGCTTTTTTCAAGGTAGGTCAACCGCTCCCGCAAAATGTCGGCATTTTTCGCCGTTTGGTCGATTGCGTCTTGCGCGACCTTTTGTGCGCGCGCAAAAGTCGCGGAGTCGAATTTTAACTCCAACGACTTTTGCAACGCGTTCAATTCACTTTGTGATTGCTTTGCGGCGTTGCGGCACTCGTTCATACCTTTTTTGAATTGTGACGCGTCTGCCGATATAGCAACCGTCAAGCCGCGAATTTTATCAGCCATTGCCGCCTCCTTTCAAAAACTTTACCGCGTCCGCTTGCGATATGTCCCGCACCTGCACATGGCGGGCTTTTTGTGCGTCTTTCGATTTTTGCTTTAATTGCGCTTTAATGTTTGCAATGTCAAGCGACATCAAAAGCACGTACAAGTCGGTGAAGTGCGCACGGGTGATAAATACATCGGGTATTTTGTGCTCGACGCACTTTTGCATAAGTGTTATAAATCGCGGCACAACCAAGTCGTTTTTGCGATTGCCGTTTTTGCTGTTCGGGTACAACTTTTCGTGCAACCGCAAAAGGGCTTGACTGTGCGCAATTAGTTTTTTGAGTCTGTCGTCGCGCTGTCGATAATAATTTCAAATACACCTTTGATTTTTTCGACAAGCCTTGCAAGACGCTTTGTATCGGTGATTGCGAATAATTGACAAAACGACTTAAAGTCCGCAATATCGTCGCCTTCTAAAAAGCAATACAACGCCTTTAAGTGCGACATAGCGTGCGCGGGGTCGAGATTGCCGTCGCTTTTCAAACGTTCGATGTATGCGAAAATCGTTTCGTTTTTCGCGTTGTGCGGGAAGTTTATTTCCCAACGTTCCTCTGCAAAAAGCGATGTATCAATCGTGATGTTGATTTCTTTGTCATCGATTACAAGTTTGTTTGTCTTTTCGTCGATGTGACTTTCAAATACGGGCAATTTTGTTTTTATCATGGCGCAACTCCTTATGCCTGCGCGTCAGCCGCGACAGGTAACACAACTTCGTCGCCGAAGGTGTCGTAACCCTCGTCGTCGGGGGTAACAGTCATTTGCCATACAACAATGATGTTGCCTTTTTCGTCCTTGTAGTCCGCGCCGTTCGTGCCCTTTAAGTTCACGCCTTCCATTTCAAGCGGCGTATCAAACGTCGACTCGTTGATGTCGTCGGTGTTTTGGTCGTAAGACTCGGAAGGGCGCGACGATGTAACGCCGTAAAGCCAAGTTTTTGCAATCGGCATACCGCCTTTGTCGTCAACGCCGCACGTTTCAAAGTAAATGCAGTGCACAACGTTTTTTTGCTGTTTGATGTCGGCAAGTCCGTTTTTAAGACGCATTTTGCGCCCCATTGCGATTTCGTATTCGTCGTTGACGTTGTTGGTCGACATAGTGCCCGTTTTGCCCTTGTCGTTGACAATGGAGCAAATACGGCGACCGTCGCCGTAAATCTTTTTGACCGCCGAGTCGGTTTCCAACGCCATTTTGGTCGCGGTACCGTATGCGACGGGTTTGCCCCAACCGTTTTCGGCGGTTGCGTCGGGTATTGCGTATTTGATGTTTTGCACGTTAAAACGTGCGAGTACGGTGTCTTTCATTTAGTTGCCTCCGTTATTGATTTTATTTTTGATTGCCGCGTATATTTGCGGCTCCGTTTCGTCAAAAGTTTGCTTAATAAAGAGTTGGTGCTTGCTGTTGTGCGCGTATTCCAAGACGTTGGAAAGCGGCACGTTTTGTTGCGTGTCCGTCTTGCCGCCCCGTTTACGCTTTACGGCACCGTGTGCCGTTCGGGAGTTTCCGACGTAACGGTGGTCGGGGTATTTGTCTTTAATCTGCCAACTTTGTGACATTTCGCCCGTGTCGCGCGGGGTCGCGCTTTCGAGCGCGGACACCAAGACTTCGGCACCCGCTTGTACGGCTTGTTGTCGCACGTCGTAACTCGCGTGCAAAAAGTCGGTCAACAATTCGTCGAGTTCGGCGGGTATGCTTTTTAAGTCAACCGTTTTCGCCATTTTCGATTACCCCGACAAATAAAAACTCGACATTTATGCCGCGATACGGGTTGTCGCTGTCGTAGATGTCACTTTCGCCGTTTGCAAGTCTAAAACGCGGGTCGGACAAAAAAGCCGTTTTAATTGCCTTTATGCGCCGCTCCGCGTCTTTGTATCTTGCGTCCGTCTTTTCGTATGCGTAGTAATAGTTGATGTCGACATATTGACGTACAAGACGTGCGCGACCGTCGCCGTATGCGCTGTTGCGGGTCGATACAAGGCGGTAAACAACATACTCGTCGTTGTTGACGAGCGTTTTGCCGCCGTTGATTTTTTCGACCTTTACGCGACGCAGGTGGTGCGATAACACACCGTCGGGCAAAAGTAGCGTATCAAGTTTTGTTTGTACAATGCCGAGAATTCCCATGACTACCTCGTCGAATATTGCTTGACGTTGAATTCAAGCATTTTGTTGTCGTTTAAGTAATTATCAGCCGCCGACGCGAGCGTGAAAGTGTGCGCCGCGTCCGTCTTGCCGTCAAGGTAAATGCGCGCATTGCCCGCAAGCAATGCGTCGTAAACGCTTTGCACAAAAGGCATACGCACCCGTGCAGGGCGCGTCACTCCGTCCGCTTGTTGCTGTATCGCAACCGACCCGTACGAGCCGAGCCATTCGCAATAAAGGCAATCGGACATAATCGGCGCATTGTCGGGCACACTATGCCCGACACATACCGATATTGTTTGCCATTTCGTGCTTGCACCTTCGCCCGCCGTATAGTCCGTGACTTGCGTCGCAATTTTAATCAACGTGCGCTTGCGCTTTACGGTTTGTTTTGCCGCCATGCGTTACCTCCGCAACTGTGCGATAAGGGCAACGACCATACCGTCTTTTTTTACAATCTTGTCGTCGTCGCCCTTGTCGCGATAGTCTGCCCATATCGACTTGACGACGTATGCCCGTTGCGATGTTAATTTCGCGTCGGGCACACCGCTTTCGCGCATAAATTCGGTCGCCTCGTCGATATAGCCTTGCACTTCGGCTTGCTTTTGCGGGTCGCTGTTGTAATAGCCCAATTTGTATAAGATTTTGTCAACTTCTTGCATTGCCTGCATTGTCAAAACTCCTTAATCGTTCACCGATTTTGTGTTGCTTTACGTAGCAACCCGCCGCCGCAAGATTAGGTGTTCGCGGGGTTGGGGGTACCTGCCGACTTCTTGCCGTAATAGAATTTGTCGGGGGCGGCTTTGCCTGCGACCATTACGTGCGCCGTGTATTCGATAACACGGGTCTTGCCGTGCACTTCGGGGTAAACTTCAACGCCCTTTACAAAGTTGAGTTTGTAGTTGCGCGCGTTGCCGATTATAAAGTCGCCGTCGTGCAAAGCCTCGTCGACTTCGACGGGCACCGTTACAATGGACGAGATACCCGTCGTATTGTAAATCGGGAAAATGTAGCGACCTTCTTTGTCTTTCTCGAACGCCATGTCAAGCGACATCGAACGCGAGATATAAACCTTCGCGCCCTTGCGTGCACGGCGGGAAAGTTTAAGCAAGCCCGCTTTGATTGCGTCAGCCTCGCCGCCTGCGGCGTACGCGGTGCCCTTAATTGCACCGACGGTTGCACCTTCGATACAATCGTTGGTGCCCGTACCGTAAAGCGTTTCGTCGGCGAGCAACGTGTTCATTTCGTTGGAAAGGTCGGCAAGCAAATAGTCGGCGAATTCCTCGTCGGTAAGGGCGAGCAATTCCATTGTGACTTCAATCGTAAGCGGGTAATTGCCCTGCGCAAGCGTAAGTTTGCCCCACTTGACGGAGCGGTCGTTGCTCTTTTCGGTTTCCTTTTTACCCTTGCCTTCGCCGTTGTTCGACTCCATAACGTAGGGGAAAACCAACGCGCCCTTGATGTGTGTTGCAACAACATCGCGGTAAAACGCGGAGTCGGGGGCGTCGATTTCGAGCAAGTCATAAAGCACGTTTTGGGGAATAAAAATACCGCCGTTGTTCACGCCGTTTTCAGTCGACGAAGGTGCCTTGTAGGTTTCGCTCGTGGT
>CATKAP010000236.1 GCA_949746255.1 uncultured bacterium | reverse complement strand
GTAAACTGCAAAATTATACAGGTCACGGCAAGCAATACAAGATACAGACTGAACCACTTATAATTTGATTTTTTTATTATTTTAAGCATAATTTTTATTGCGAAAAGCCCCGCCAGTGCGGAAACTACAAAACCTATCGCTATGCACAGCCCATACGTTAATCCGTCTGCGCCTGCAAACTCGCTCTGAATTTCGCCTTTATAGAGTTTGATTGCAAGTTCCACAAGAAAACTTCCCAAGATGACCGGTATACTCATCATAAAGGAAAATTCGGCAACATCCTCTTTATTAGCGCCCGCAAGCGTACCCGCGCAAATCGTGGAACCGCTTCTTGAAATGCCGGGAAGAACCGCAACCGCCTGCGCCAATCCCATAGGCAAAACCGTTTTTATATTTAAAGGAAGAATATTTTCCCTGCGTTTTGCGATAATTTCCGTTACGAAAAGGACTACTGCCGTTACAGTGAAAAATACTGCGAGAATTATTCCTTTATATTGACCGAGTAATATTTCGTCCAGGTCGAAATATTCGAATAAAAGTCCCGTAACCGCAGCAGGAATACTAGCCAATACAAGCAACCCCAAAAGCTTAAAAGGCTTTTTAAAAAGATTTAAAATAGCTTTGCGGAAAACAATGCAAACGGCGACCAAAGTACCCAAATGCAATATTATAGAAAAGAACATTGCGTTGTCGTCGGCTAATCCGAATATACTTTGAAACAGCGCCACATGCCCCGATGAAGAAACGGGTAAAAATTCCGTTAAACCTTGAATCAATCCCAAAAATATTGCATGCCCTATATCCATATAATAATATATACCAGCCTTTTACATTTTAAAAGCGTCCGCCGCTTGCGCGACGGACGCCGAGCAGTTAATAACTTACAACTCAGTTTTTGTCCATATCAAGTAAATCCTGATACCGATCGACGAATTTTTCCACCGTACTGTCAAGATTGTATTCTATAGTAATCTCCGTTCTTCTGGTAGTGGAAACATCCTTTATATCAGTTGACTTAACCATTTCATAGAAAAGATTTTCAAACGTTCCTTCTTTATCTATATTGTTGGTCCAGTCGGGAGTTTCACCGTACTGCATCTGTTCGGGACTGAAAATAAAGGTAACGTAAATGAGATGCCAACCGTAATCGCCGGCGCACACCGCGAACGATCCTGCGCCCGTTTTCACGGCTTCATGCGCCGCATGTTCGAATTCCTTGATATAACTTGTTTCGCCCGCGTCGACGGAATAGCCTATATATTGAGAAAGCACACTCACGTCGGTGGTATATGCATAC
This sequence comes from uncultured bacterium, assembly GCA_949746255.1. Taxonomy (GTDB): domain Bacteria; phylum Bacillota; class Clostridia; order Christensenellales; family Borkfalkiaceae; genus Coproplasma. Next base: position 7,451 of record CATKAP010000236.1, on the reverse strand, counting down.
TGCAACTCGTTAACCGCGCTAAGCACTTTATTTTGAGTGCTTTCCGGATTAAATACGTTTACGCGCAGAGCCGACTCTTCTCTTGCGTCGTCGCCGAAGCTAACCTGCCCCTTGGCGTATACCAACTTATTATAATCCACTTGCTTTTTCTTGTTCTTATCAAGGATATATCCGTCGTCATTCTTTTTGAAGAATTCCTCGGTTGTTCCGTAATTCGTTGTCTTATTTACGGAAACATTATTACTACTACCCAAAACAAAATCTATATAACCAGAAAATTCAGAAAGCATTTGATCTATATCAAGCTCGGTTTCATTGAGAACGTAACCGTCTTCTTTTTCAACCACTTCGCCTTTGAAAGCGTATTTGCCCGTATAGTTTTTAAGTTGTTCGTATCTGTAATTTTTAGTAAGATTGTTTTCAAAAAACAGCCAACCGCTGCTTCCGTAATAATCCGTTCCCGCTACGCCCTCGGATTTAAAAGCGTAATCCTTTTCGCCGTTGAACCATGCCGAACGTTGGTCAACTGTCTTTATTTGAGAGAGCAGCTTGTTTCTCTTAATATAATAATCGTTGCCGTAACCCGTCTCGGAGTCTTTATCTTTATAGCTCTGTTGCAAATCCGTAAGCTGCGCACTCTGCGACGCGCTGAAAGGCAAAAGAATGTTGTAAACAAAGCCGACTTTCGCCTGTTCGTCGTCAACGCCCGTTTCGGGAGCATAAAGAATAAACGACGTATCGGACATGCTGCTTATAGTGGAATTAAATCCGTCCGCAGTATAAGAATCGGTTTGTCTGTCGGTGATATCTTCATACATATTCTGAAGATATTCGTAATTATTTTCTTTGAGTTTTTCTTCACGCTCCTGCTCGTATAAATCGGTATACTTTTCTATAACGCGCTGTTGAAGCTGAATTACATACTGCGATTCGTAATATTTAAGTTCTTTTACGCTTCTTAAAACGTCTTTTTCTTCTTTGGAGTTAACAAGATTATAATCTGAAAGCCAACCTATATAATCCATGTAAGCTCTTATACGTGTTGAATTTGAAGAACCTTCAAGCTTATTTTCTTTGTAAATTCCGCTATCGTCAAGCCTGTTGCCTTTATAGCCCGTATATACGTTATAATCAATATTATTATCCGCTGTAGCGGGGAAATAATCTTCCAACTCGGTATCCACGTTCTTAGGTGTGGCGCGCGAGGCGGAACCGCTTTCGGAACTGTCGTCTTCAAGAATGCTTTTCTCGTAACTGTCAATATACGAGTTAATTGAACTCATGGTGCGGTATTCGGCTATTTTAACGTCGTCCGAAGTCTCTCCCAAAAGATACTCGTACTTTGCCGATTCTTTATCGAAACCGTTGAATTTTTTTACTATTTGATCAGCCGTAAGATTTTCTTCCGCCGCCTTCTCTTTAAGCAAATACATAGTAGAATACTGAGTAAGAACGGCGTTATTTATTAAAGAGTCAACCAAAAGATTAAAAACTTTTTCATAAGTATTATATTCGCTGCCGCTGTTCATTATCGAATAGCCTGCGGTTATATAGTATGAAATAAGGTCTCTTTTTATGACGGACGACGTACCGACAGCATCCTTATAAGGAGCAAGGTTTTCATCAAAATCTTCCGCCTTAGAAATATTTACGGTGGCGATTTCCTGTTCCATATCCGCCAAAACGTTGGAAGATATAAGTTCGCACCCGCTCATTGTTGCGGCAAGAGTCACCGCGGCGGCAAGAACGCCGCACATTATTTGTTTCTTTCTCATAAAATAAACTCCGAAAGTAAGTTAACTATATCGTTATACCATATCATTATATAATAGTTCTGAAATTTAATCAATAAATTTTCAATGAATTTTAAGTAAAACTTACCGCAAATTTTAAAAATTTTGTCATTACTAGCATAGTTTTGGTCGGAGTTGTCCTCGGCGAAAAAACTATAAGCGGCGCTTTTGCCATGGAAAGTTTAACTTCGTCACGGTATTTTTCTATTGCCGCCGCAAGTTTTCCGTTTCCAAACGCTTCTATCGAAGCAAGTTCGAGCACCCCCTCATTATTATTTACGCTAATCTTTCCTATATTGAACTTAGCCGCATAGGATTTGAGCACCGCTATTATCAAAAGATTTAAAACTTCGTCCGGCATCGGACCGTAATTGTCCTCCACGGAAAGACAAACTCTTTTATAATCTTCAACTGAACGGATTTCCGCAATCTGTTTATAACAATCCAACCTGCCCGCGCTGCTCTCTATATATTTTTCCGGAATATACGCCGTAGCCTTTATATCCAATTCGGTTGAAAGCTGTTTTTCGCCCGTCAATTCCTCTTTTAAAAGTTTGGAATACAACTCGTATCCTACTTTATCCATGTGTCCGTGCTGTTCCGCTCCGAGAACGTTGCCAGCACCCCGGATTTCCAAATCGCGCATGGCTATTTTAAAGCCCGAACCGAGTTCTGTAAACTTCATAATGGCTTTAAGCCTTTCGGTAGCTTCGGAAGTTAAAACTTTATCGGCTTTGAAGGTGAAATATGCCTGCGCAAGTCTTGCTCCTCTGCCGACTCTTCCGCGCAATTGATAAAGTTGGGAAATTCCCAATCTATCGGAATCAATAACAATCAGCGTGTTGGCGTTCGGTAAATCTATTCCGTTTTCGATAATGGTAGTAGTTACAAGTATATTTTTTTCACCGCGATAAAACGCGTACACGCTGTTTTCCAGTGCTTCCCTATCCATTCTGCCGTGCGCGTAACATACCTTGCCTTCGGGTATAATATCGGCTATTCTGCCGGCGAAAGGTAAAATACTTTCCACCCTGTTATATAAAATAAACACTTGTCCGCCGCGGGAAAGCTCTCTCAAACACGCGTCGCGTATAAGCACTTCGCTTTCTTCCACAACATAAGTTTGCACGGGCAAACGTTTAGAGGGCGGTGTGCTTATTGTGCTTATATCCCTTATTCCCGCAAGCGACATATGCAAAGTTCGGGGTATGGGAGTCGCCGTCATAGTAAGACAATCGATATCCTTTTTTACGTGTTTGATTTTTTCCTTGTGTTCCACGCCGAAACGCTGTTCCTCGTCGAGAACCAAAAGTCCCAAATCGTAAAATTTTACGTCCGAAGATAAAAGCCTGTGCGTGCCTACTATTAAATCTATATTGCCCGCCGCAAGTTCTTTTAATATTTTTTCCTGCTTTGCGGGAGTTTTAAAGCGATTCAACACCTCAACCCGCAACCCGAATTCTTTAAATCTTTCGAGCGCAGTGTTATAATGCTGTTCGGAAAGCACGGTGCTCGGGCATAAAAGCGCCGCCTGCTTGCCGCCCAAAACGCAAAGATACACGGCTCGGAGCGCTACTTCGGTTTTACCGTATCCAACGTCGCCGCACAGCAGTCTGTCCATAACCTTTTCCGAACACATATCCTTTTTTATTTCGGCTATGGAAAGGAGCTGGTCGGGAGTTTCCTCATAATAAAAAGCTTCCTCGAACTCCCGCATCATAACCTCGTTTTCGGGAAACGCGAAACCGTGTTGTTTACCGCGCTCGGCGTAAAGTTCTTTCAAATCGAAAGCCAACTTTTTTATGGATTGTTTTACACGTTCCTTTACTCTTTCGAATTCGGCGCCGCCTATCCTCGACAACGCCGGATTCTGTTCTCCGACGTATTTGGAAAGGATATCAAACTGCTCTACGGGTACATATAAAACGTCTCCGCCGCGGTATTCTATGGCGATATATTCCTTTATACCGTCTGTGGTCTCTATTTTTTTTGTGCCGGTTATTTTTCCGACGCCGTGCTTTTCATGAACGCAATAGTCGCCTATCTCGGGAGCGGCAAATAAAGCGCCTCTGCGTTTCTTTATCCGTTTTGTCACGGATTTTGTATACAAATCGGAACTGCCGATAATTACTAGTTTACTTTCATGTATTATTATTCCATGGGCAAGTTCTTCGGAGCTTACCGCCACGCCGCGCAGCGCTTCCAGCCTGTCGGGAACGGGGTAAACGGGAAAAAATTCATCCGTTAACTGCTCAGAAAGTTTTTCCTGCCGTTGCAAACTTCCCGTAAAAGCAAGCACGCGGTAACCGTTCTGTAACCAATTTTTAAGGTCTGTAAAAAATTGCGGAAGAGCGTTAAGGTACGACGGCGCGGGCGTACAATGAAAATTATACGTTTTGAGCGGACGGAAAAATTGAGTTGACGATGAAAAAGTTTGTAACGCCGCCGAACGGAAATTTTTAAAACCTTCCGTAATTTTTTCTGCGGAGACAAGTTGGTTTTCAGTAAAACCAACTGCTTCGCCTCCGTTTTTCAACTCGGCTACTCTTTGGCAATGTTCTTTATAAACCGCGTTTAAGGCGTCGTTTATAAGTTTACATTCGTCGAATATTATCGTTGTTTCGCCAGGTAAAATATCGAAAAGAGAACGCGCCGAACTTAAAAGCGGAAACACGAACGCCGCGCCTGAAAACGGAACGCCCAACGACATTTTTTCTTGAATTTCGGAAGCAATTTGCCGAGCTCTGTTATAAGCTTTTACGTTTGAACATTTTTTAACTTCTTTATCCAAAACGCGCGCAACCGTTTCAACGTCATTTTCCGTATAAAACGCATCCGTTGCGGCAATTACCGTTATCTTGTCCACTTCTTCAAGTCTTTCCCCGCTCGAAACGTCATAAGGACGTATTTTTTCGACGGTATCTCCGAAAAAATCTATACGAACGGGCTGTCCGTTCCCTACCGGAAAAACCGATAAAATATCTCCGTGTACGGAAAAACTGCCCTCGGTCTCCGAATCCTGTTCCCGTGAATATCCCATTGCGATAAGTTTCGAAGGTAAAGCAGAATAATCATATTCGCGCCCTTTTTCTAAGTCAAGGGACGGAACTTCCGCAGGAAACAACTGCATCAAAGCTTCGATATCGGCAATTATACCATCCGCACCGTTCAATAAGCCGTAAACAGCGCATATTCTTCTGTGTATTGCGTCTTTGGATAGCGCGTCTTTATACAAAATTACGTCGTCTTTCGCCGTCAAAAGCACGCATTTTTTACCGGACAGCACAGAAATTGCGGCATATGCGTTTTTAGCGGTAACAGAGTCCGCGGCAACATATAAAAACTTGCCCTCAATAAGCGAGGCGGTAAAATATTTATGCGCGTCGGAAAGACCGAAAGCCGCCGTCGGCGTGCCGAGGCGGATGTCGTTTCCTAGGGCGGAATAATCGCCCCCCAAATTTTTAAAGTTAAAAAAATCTTTAAGCAAAGTAAGAATTTACTTCCTTGATTTTATAATCAGCCGTTAAATTCGGTCATCACGCTTTCCACAGCTTTTCCCGAAGCTATTAAAAGCGCGGCTTCCGCCGCTTTGGAACAAGCGGAAACAAATATTTGATAATCCTCTTTCCTGACTTCCGAAAGCACGTAATTTATTATTGGTATATTCACTTCAGCGTCGCGTATTCCTATTCTGATCCGCGTGAATTTTTGCGTTCCTATTTCGGCGATTACCGAGCGCATACCGTTATGAGTTCCCGCGCTACCTTCGGGACGTATTCTGATATTTGCTTTCGGTATATCATAATCGTCGTAGATAACAATCAAATGAGCGGGGTCCGTTTTATATTTCGCAAGCAACTGTTTTACCGCTCTGCCGCTGCAATTCATATAAGTAAGCGGACGAGCGACAATAATTTTTTCTCCGTTTAAATATCCTTCGGCGATAAAGCTTTCACATTCTTTTTTCTTAAACTTTACGCCGAGTTTATCCGCCGCGTCTCCCGCCGCAAGCCAACCCATATTGTGAAAAGTTTTTAAATATTTTTCCTCGGGATTGCCGAGACCGACTATAATATACATATTTACCTATATAAAAGCCGCCCGAAAGCGGCTTAATACGATTGCTGTTTGTTTTGCCGCCGAAAACCTCGTTTTATGGCGAGCAGACCAGATTTACAAAATTATTGACTTATTCCATGAATTTGCTCAAAAAGCGGCAAACCCGCTGAAATTCACATAATTTTTGTTTTGCAAAATAAAACAAATTTTCATGAATCAGTCGTATATTTTTGACATGGATTTATCCAGATATACGTTTTCAATCGCAGCCGCAAAAATAGGCGCCGTGGAAATAATTTTAAAAATCGGAAGCATTTTTTCTTTAGGAATATTTATTGTATCCAAAATTGCAAGTTCCGTTATGGGGGAAGCCGCAAGTCTTTCTATCGCGGGACCGGATAAAACGCCGTGGGAACAACAAGCGTAAATATTTTTCGCGCCCGCTTCCTTTAAAGCTTTCGCACCTTGAACTATCGTTCCCGCCGTATCTATCATGTCGTCGACCATAAGGCAGTTTTTTCCCTCAACTTCGCCTATTATATTCATAACTTCCATAACGTTGGCTTTGGGACGGCGTTTATCGATAATCGCCATTTTCGCGTCCATACGGGCGGCGACTTTTCTTGCGCGCGCCACGGATCCGATATCGGGAGAAACAACTACGAAATTATCGTCCACCTTCGGCTTAAAATAATTATATAACGTGGGCCCGCCCACAAGATTATCTAGAGGAATATCGAAAAATCCCTGAATCTGCATACAATGCAAATCCATAGTAAGTACTCTGTCCGCTCCTGCGGAGGTAATAAGATTGGCAACGAGTTTTGCCGTAATCGGCTCGCGCGAACGCGCTTTTCTATCCTGACGGGCATAACCGAAATAAGGAATAACCGCCGTAATTCTGCCCGCGCTGGCACGTTTTGCCGCGTCGATCATAATAAGCAATTCCATTAAATTTGTATTTACGGGGTAACTTGTAGACTGTACGAGAAAAACGTCCATGCCGCGGATTGTTTCCGCAAATCTTACGTATATTTCACCGTCCGAAAAATGTGTAACTTCCATATCGCCGAGAGTGGTGTTTAGCTTTGCCGCTATCGCCTCGGCGAGAGGCTTGTTGGAATTGCCCGAAAAGATTTTAATTTCGTTGCCGTGATTAATCATTAGGATTTCCTCCGAAGAACTTTTGTATATTTTACGGCGCGGTTTACCCCGCGTACGTTTTCACCAATCGATTTTCTTCTTTTTTAACCGTATCTATTTTAATATTCCTTCGGGATAAAGTCAAACGAAATAGCTCGATTGACGTTAATTGAACCTAACGAACACTACCCGTTAATTTCATTCTTGCAACGTTCCCGCATTTCAGAAAAAAAGTTTGAAAGTATTTCGGAACATTCCTTTTGCATAACGCCGCCTTCCACCTCTATTTTATGGTTGACGTGATTTGCAACGGCAAGTTCGGCGGTAAGAGAACGCCCCTTTGCTTCATAAGCGCCGAAATAAACTTTTTTTATACGTGCGTTCAACATAGCTCCCATACACATTGGGCAAGGTTCCAAAGTTACGTAAATTTCACATTCCGGAATACGCCAGCTT
>CATKAP010000235.1 GCA_949746255.1 uncultured bacterium | reverse complement strand
GGCAAGCTGGGGAACCCGCACCCGAACCGGGAACACCGGCAGAGCCGCAGGACCAAGCGCAAGCCGCGGAAGGAACGCAGCAAGGACAGACAGACGGACAAGCTGAAGAAGCGCCGCAGAATGGCGCAGAAGCCGTTCAGACAACGATTGACACAGCGCCAAAGCCTGAATAAAGCGTTCACCCCCCGAATGCGGGCGGCGGACATTCATTTATCAGCTTTTTTGAGTACGAGCAAGCGAGAGATAGGCGAACCCACAGCGGGGCGCGCGTGGGCACCCGTGACCGCGCGCGCCCCGCTGTGGGGGCGACTGTCGGTGCTCATACAAAAGTGATAAATGGGCGGTTGTTCTAACTTCCGCCCGCATTCGGGGGGCTTCCTAAGGGGGGCAAAGCCCCCCTTAGGTGGTTGCATCGCGTGCGACCACGGCAAAAGCTGAAAAATCGAGCGCAGAACGGCTAAAAATCGGGTTTTTCGAAAATTTCTGAAAAAATTTCCGAAAATTTAGCCAAACATGACCGCTCAGAGCCCGTGAGAGCGAAATTTTTACTAAAAAGGTGAGAAAATGATAGAAAAATCACAGCAAAAAGCGGGGCGTGAATATACATGCTCCGAACCCGGCTGCGAAGTAACAGCAAAATTTACGAGCATTGACGTTGCCCGCAAAGTTGGCGGGTGGGGAGTTTCTGGCGATTATAAAAAATGCTACTGCCCAGTGCATGCACCGCTACACCGGCGCGGCGCAGCCAAGAAAGCGAAAGGCGCGAACGTCTTACAGCTGCCGCCCGGTTGGGAGCAGTTGAAACTGATATAAATTCACAAAAAAACAAGCGCATGCGACGCGCATGCACAGTGCCGGCAAGTTAATTTTTGAAAATATCTAACAAAATCAAGGAAATCAAATGCAGGATAAGGAATGGCAAAAACTTGATTTGCCCGCAGAATCGCCGTATATTGAATTACCGGTAGCGTTCACGGGCAAAAATAAGAACGGCGCGAAAAACGTATTTTCCGGGCTTTTGTTAAGCTGTCAGTTTATCCTTGCGGTAATTCATACTACAACAAAATTAAACGGCGGTAAGCCCGTTAAACTTACATACGATTATTTTGTAAACAAGTATGATATGTCGCGCGAAACGGTATGCAAAGCGCTTAACGAGATTATAGAAAAGCGAAAAATAGTAGAGTGTGTGAAGCGTTCGCATTATAAGATAATAGCGGGGTATAACAAGACAAACCGCTTAAAAATCTTTGAGTGCTGGTTAAAGCAGGAAGTAGAAATAAACGGCAAAAAGAAACGCCTTGCGCGTTCGCGTTGGTGGGTGTTGGGGCTTATTCTGCGCGGCTGTGAGAACCCGGAAACGGGCGGGGAATTTATCAGCTCGCAAGAACGTATAGGAAACGCCGTAGGACTTCCGAGAACCACGGCGGGCGACGCTGTGCGGGAGCTTATAGCTGCGGACTATACCCGCGCGGAAAGCCCGCCTGAAAATGATAAGCGGCGCGGGTGTAGCTTGTACATGGTAAACCCGGACGTTAAGGCGGTAAAGCCGCCAAAGCGTTTGCCGGTGGAAGAAGTTAAAGCGGAGTTTGCTAAGCTTGCCGCCAACGGTTTTAAGCAACACGATAAGAAATCAAAGAAGCGGCAAAACTTGATAGACCAATGGCGCGAAGTGCTTGATAATTTGGACGAGCTCGAAGCCGAACCGGTGCGGGAACAGTGGAACCCGCCGCCGCGCCCGCAGGAACCGCCGCAGGAGCCAAAGCAGGAACCCGAAGAACTGCACGCGCGGCTTATGCTCGATACAAAATATGCCGGGCTTATCGAAAGAATGAACGCCACGGCGGCGGGATTTGAAGAAGAGTTTAAAAAAGGTCATTTGAGAATAACACCAGAGTTTGAAAAGCTCGAAGCCGAAGAAGCACGGCAACGGGACGAGCTCGAAGAATATTTCCGGGTACATAACATAAACCGCAAGGTATTCCCGCCGGGGTTTTTCCCGTGCGATATAACCTAAATTACAGCGTAAGCAACGGCTTGCGCTTATAGTCGTATAAAAAATTAACAAAAATCGAAGCTAACGCGCGAAATTCGGCGCGGTGTATAGAAAAACTAACAAAAATAAGTCTGATTTTATTAAAAAAATCGGACTTTTTCTTTTTGCCGCTTTAACGTGTGTTAAAACCGTACTTTTTAGATAAAAAAACGGTACAGTTTACAATTTAGAAAAATACGGTTTAAGGCAGCGAAAAGTACGGTTATCGCTTACTTATATAATTTACCTTATAAAATTTTTCGTACAAAAGAAAATGCTAAAAGAAAAGCCGCGCCGCAACGCCCCGGCAAGTTAATGCGGCGGGGAGCGTTCAGAAGCCGCCCATGGGCGGCGCAGGTGCGGTTTAGAGTTATGCGTCACCCCCGAAATTGCGCAGTGGCGCAATACCCCCTGCAAGTGGGTGCTATGCGGTATGCGCTCGCTTGTTGGAAGCGTTCAGAGCGGCGCGCGGTTCTCTGCACTGCGAGCGCAAGTTATAAGAAAAGCCGCCGTTCCCGGCGGCTAAGCTATTAAGTGTTGAGTTATCAGAAGCCCGAGCGCGGGCGCATTGTCAGACGCTCATTGTTTGACATTTTGGCGGTGTATACGCGGTGTCAATATCGTTTTGCTATGCTTCAAACTACTATATAATGTATTTTTTTATTTAATTAAAACGATATATTGCGGTATGGCGAATTTCGTAATCAGCAGGTCGCCGGTTCGAATCCGGCCAGTAGCTCCAAAAATCCCATTTCTTTATATTTGAAATGGGATTTAAATTAATTTTCGAAGAGGATAATATAAATGGAAAAGCCTGAAATAAATGACTACTACATAGCTTATTTTGATTTGCTGGGTTATAAAGACTTTTTTATTAAAACTCCTGATAAAGTACAGGATTTTTTATCTCTTATAACTAACGGCATTGAAAATACTAAAAAGATAATTATGAAAATGAATGATTCAAAGTTAATCAATAATATAGTCAATGTTTCTTTTAAATATAAAATATTTTCAGATAATATTATATTATGTGTTAAAGTTGGTAACACGGATAAAGAGATATTGCGTATACTCACTTTCTTGTCTACAATTGCAGATATACAACGAGCATTTGTGGCTAATTATGGCTTATTTTTGCGTGGAGGTATTTTAAAAGGTAAAATTGCAATTACTGATGATTTTGTATTTGGTGAAGGATTGATTAATGCGGTACAAATGGAAGCTACTGCAATTTATCCACGAATTGTGATTTCAGATGATTTAGTAAAATATTTAAATAGCTCTGAAATAGTTTCAGAAAAAGATGTAGAGTGGGCAAAATCCATTAATGATTCAAAAAATCTTGATGATATAGGTAGAAAAAGATATACTATTATAGGTTCAAAACTATTAATGCAAAACGTATATCTAAAATGGATAAATTGTATGATTTGGAAAAGTCCTGACAATAAATTTGTTATATCATATTTAGAACTTGTTGATGTTTATAATATGTTTGAGAAAGATTTTCGAGATGATTTATTTAATTCTTTAAAAAACGTAGTTCCATTTGATTATGAAATAAATAATGAAATTCCACAAAGTTTAAAATATATTTTAGGAAAACATCAATATGAGTTAACAAATAAAATCTCTGAATTTGGAGAGTGTAGAAATGATTGTAACGATATAAAATCAGAAGAATTGCGAGAAAAAATATTAAAAAAATATCTATGGGTATGTACTTACCATAATTCGATTTGTTATAAATATAAACTTTTATTTTATATGATTGAGCTTGAAATCTTGCCAGAGTTAACAAATTATTATATGACAGCTCGAATTGTTGTAAGAAAATAGCTTTAACACAAATAAAAAACAAGGCTGTTTTGAAGCAATATAAGCTTCCCTATATAAACGATGAATTAAAACAAAGAGCATTGCATATATTTGGTAATTGAGATAATATAACAGTAGCTCAAATTCAAAGAGAATTAAGAGCAACCTATACACAAACTATGGCTGTTTGGGAATGATTAAAGAAAATAAAGTTGATAGTGCTTCCTTTAATTTTTTCGGGCATTTATGGTTATCCAAAAGACAAAGCTATCAAAATAGCGTTGACAACCTTAAATAAATATCTGACAAAGGTATTGAAATTGCACTTATCTTTTACGATATGGAAACATTCACACAGGCATTATCTATTTCTGAATGGTTATAAGGAGAAATTTATGTCGATTGAAGAAGAAAAGAAATTTTTAATGTCAGAAATAAATGAGTATGAGTTTCACAACGATAATTTTAAAATTTTTGTTGAAGGCGATAAATATATTGGTGGCTTTTTAACATCTAAGAATAATAAAGACCACCCATTAAATATAATCAATAACTGTCGTGCTGTCTATTTATCAATACTTGACTTTTATTCCGCAATAAAATTTTCCATTGAAAATGCGTTAGTTTATTCGTATGACGAGAATGTAAATTCATTTGAAAAGTTTAAAATGTTCAGTGATGGATATTCTTCACAGGAAGAAATGTTTGCTTATTATTTTTTGAACAATGCTATATATCGTTTATCATCGCTTTGGGATTTTCTTGCGCAATTTTATAATTCATTGTATGGGTTAGAAAAAAATAATAGAAAAATATATTATAAAGCATTTTTTAATAGTTATAAAGATAAATATGCAGAATTTAGACAAATATCAAATTATTTAATTGAAATTATAGATTCTAATGAAAGCAGTGAACCATATAGGAAATGGTCAGGTAACCATAAATATCTGAAAAATTATCGAAATAAAATGACACATATTAATTCTCCGAGCATAACGATAATTTCAAATTATGATTTTAATATAAAGGACCACCCTCTTGTAATATTAAAAAGGTTATGTGACGAGTTTAATACTCTATGTTCGTTTATTGATACTGCTGTTAGCATTGCTAACTCTAAATTTCTAAAAATGAATTTGTAATAATTTATAAAGTTGTTAATTAAAAACAGGTAGATAATAAAACGAAATCAATAACAAAAATGTTATTTTGAAAATAGTTCATAATTCTTAATCAGCAGGTCGCCGGTTCGAATCCGGCCAGTAGCTCCATACGCCCCGCCTTATAAAAGGCGGGGCTTTTTTTGTCGCTTTAAGCCGTTCCCGCATATAATGTAATACTGCAAGGGGGAAGTATGACTTTAAGCGTATGTCTGATTGTTCGGGACGAGCAAGCCGTAATCGCCCGCTGTTTAAGCTGCGTAAAAAAATTCGCCGACGAAATAATAATCGTCGATACGGGCTCGACCGACGCAACGGTTGAAGCAGCCCGCAAATTTACCGATAAAATTTACTTTTTCGAATGGCGCGACGATTTTTCCGCCGCGCGCAATTTTGCATTCGAAAAGGCCTCGGGCGACTATCTTATGTGGCTGGACGCCGACGACGTGGTGCCGGATAAAAGCTGTAAAAAAATCAGACGGCTTTTAAGCGGCGCGGACTTCGATATGGCTTATCTGCCTTATGCCGTCGCATTTGACGAAGGCGTGCCCACGTTCGAATATTACAGAGAAAGAATAGTAAAAAACGGTGCGGGCTTCCGTTTTAAAGGAGCCGTGCACGAGGCTGTTTCGCCAAACGGTAAAACAGTGTATTGCGATGCGCGTATCGAGCATAAAAAGCTTAAAACAAGCGCCCCGCTCCGCAATCTGAATATCTATCAAAAGCAAATTGCCCGCGGCATATGCCTTGACGAACGCGCTAAATTCTATTACGGCAGAGAGCTTTACTACAATAAAATGTATCGCGAAAGCATTGCCGTGTTAGAGGATTTTCTGCTCGGCAACGGCTGGACGGAAAACAAAATAGAGGCGTGTTTAAACCTTTTTTATGCGTATTCGGCATTAAACCGTACGGAAAAAGCCTACAGCTCGCTTTTAAAATCGTTTTTATATGCCCCGCCGCGTAGCGAGGCGTGTTGCCTCCTCGGCGAAAAATTTTTGCTCGCAAACGACGTTAATTCGGCCATATATTGGTACCAATCGGCGTTGACCGCAGAAAACGGCGAAAGAGCGGGCGCTTTT
>CATKAP010000234.1 GCA_949746255.1 uncultured bacterium | reverse complement strand
TTTTAAGGCAGTTTACTGCAAGTCAAAAGCACAATATATAGTATGTTATCGTAATTTAACGCTATATATTGTGCTTTTTTGTTTTCCACGAAACACACTCTAAACATTACTCGAAATTTAGTCCTATTACTGCTTAATATCAAGCGTAGATAAATCTAAAGAGATATGCGTGTTTTGCGGTTGGCTTTTAGCAAGCAGCATTATCATATAGATAGGCAAATATAAGATTTTATCGGTAAGCTCGACGTTACCGTTACTCAAAACGATTGCTTCGGGAATATCGTATTCTTCGTTATTAAGAAGATTGCAAAGTGCCGAATGCTTTGTATAATCCTTTCCGGACTTTACTTCCAAGGGCAATACGTTACCTTTATACTCGATTACAAAATCGACTTCGCCTTGCTTCTTGCTGTTGAAGTAATAGAGTTCGGTAAAGCCGTGTGCTGTAAGTTCCTGTGCAACTGCGTTTTCGAAAATCGCACCGTAATTGATATCCTTTTCTTTTGCAAACAGCTTCATCTGGATATCGGTATCCATCAGCATATAGCAAAGAATACCGACGTCTGCGTGGAATACCTTTACAAGCCTGTTATTGCACGCAAGCTCAAGCGGAGTTTTAGGCTCGGAAACGTTCATTGTAGGAAGTGCGACGCCGGCTTTTTTGAGCCACATAAAATCGTCCTGAATATCCTTTATCTCGTAGCCCTTACCAACTTCACCCAAAGAGAACCGCTTATTCTTACTGTTCAATTCCTGCGGTATCAGACGGTAAATAGTTTCAAGGTGAACACGCTGCTCTACGGGTGCATATTGAATTATATCTTTTTCATAGAACTTCGTTATCTTTTCCTGTACGGCATTAACCTTCTTTAAATCGTTTGTAAGAACGAAGGTCTGCACGCTTTCGGGCATACCGCCGATAAGAAGATATTTATAAAACGCATCTAAAAGCCTGTTATGAACCAACTCGTCAACAGGTTTTCTTTCATTAAAGCAAACGTTAAGGTGGTCGAATACCGATTGATTAAGACCGACAGCCCATAAAAATTCTTCAAAGTCCATAGGGAACATTCTGAACTCTCTCATATATCCTGTGGGCCACGAAGCAATATTGTTGAGCTCTACGCCAAGCATCGAGCCCGAAAATATAAAGCGATACCTTCCGTCCTCTACCAAGAATTTCGCCATCGTTATCAAATCGCATTTCTTTGCATATTGAATTTCGTCAATAAAGATAAGCGTTTCGCCGACGATTAACTCACTATCTGACAAGGCGGAAATACGGAAAATCAAATCTTTAGCATTATCGGCTTGTTCCAATATCGAAATCCAATCTTTTCTATCGTACAAATTTATTTCGATAAACTTTTTAAAATGTGCCTTGCCGAACTCTCTTACAAGATACGATTTACCTACCTGCCTTGCGCCCGTTATAAGCAATACGTCGTTGCTTGTAAGCCATTCTTCAAGTTTTTTTTCGGCTTTTCTCTTTAACATAAATACCGCCTTTAATTTACTCTATGCTGATTATACACTAATTTTAAACTTTTTCCAACTGTTTAAAGCACATATTTTAAATATTTTCCAACTATCTATATGCTGATTTTTAAACTTTTTCCAACAAAGTGCCCTACTGAAAACTTTTTAGTATTTTAGAAAAGTTGTCAGTTAAATATAAAACTTTATCTATCTAACCTTCCCCCCGACATTTAAGGGTTTCATCCGCTTTTGAACCGTTGGGGGTTGTTCTTTTGTTAAATATCACGCCAACATTTTTTCCCTTTCGGGGGCTTGTAGCCTAAACGAAAACCCACTTTCTTTCAGGGGTAAAATGCACTCCTACGTCGCCCCTTCCAGAAAGCAATTTAACGATATGAATACGAAAATAATGGGATTTCCGTTTTGGCTGCCCCTGTCGAAAGAAAAAAAAGAAAAAATAACAGGAGGATTAACAAATGAACAAAGTGGTTTTTTCGGTTTCAAAGGCTGGAAGAAGTGAAAGTAAGGTGTCGGGGGTTGGTTATATAGATGATAAAAATTTATATATACCAAGCATAAGCAAAAAAGGTACAGCTTACATAAAGGTTTTTGAAGATTGCATAAAGCGTAAGATAACCGAAGGTGAATACTCAACAACACATTACGAATTTCATACAGTCGAGTTTGAAGTAATGAACGCTTCAAAGACAGACAAGGTAGGTATCGAAACACGTGAAATCTGTGTTACCTACTTTATCTGGTTCAAGTTGATTTAAGGAGTACACGAAAATGAAATACAAGACGATAGAAGAAAATCCTATATTCAGAGCCGGTAGAGAATACGGCAAATATGTATTTGAACAAATAAACCCTGCCCCTACAAAAAAACGTGAATACCACCTGTATGAAAACAAAGTATTTATCAATGACAGTTACGTTACATTTAATATTATAGAACTTGATAGAGAAGCTGGAAAAATTACAGTAAATATCTGCAACACGGGGCATCACACCATTGACGTCTTTGAACTTAAAGATTTAGACGGTTGGACTTATTTTGAGTATGGCAGACCTGTACCCGAAAAGATTTATATAGACGATTTTAGAGAGGTTGAATAAAAATGAAAGTATTTATAGGTGGCTCAATTAGTATTAAATATCTCGACCAGCCCGTAAAGGACAAATTAAATGAGTTGCTTGAGAACGGTTCGGAAATACTTGTAGGCGACGCTTACGGAGTAGATAGCTTAATACAGAAATATTGCTTTGATAAGGGTTATAAGAACGTAACAGTTTATACCTGCAACTACTACCCTCGGAACAATTTAGGCAGCTTTAAAACGCAACGCATAACAGCAAAAGGCGTATTCGGCAGAGAGTTCTATACACAAAAAGATATTGCAATGAGTAACGATTGCGACAACGCTTTTATGATTTGGGACGGTTACAGCAAAGGAACGCTCAACAATATAAACAGGTTATCAGAACTTGGCAAAAAGATAGACGTTTTCACAACTACAGACAGAAAAATTAAGGAGTATTGAATAATTATGAATTTTATTACTTTTGAAAAAATCACCAAACAATTTAACAACGATACTGAAGCAGATACCTATTTAAACGAACTGATAAACTCTCTTTCTCCCGAATATACGGTAACTCGTAGTTTCGTTGACGACGATAGCACAGACGAAGATTTTGTAGCGGTTATCATTTTGCAAAACAAAAAACTTGAAATGAAAATAATCGTTACACACAACCTGCAAAAATTAAATGACATTTATTAAAGGAGTGGTTGACTAATGGGAAATATCAGTATTGTTATAGGCTCATGGGGAAGTTACAACGAATGTAACGAACGAGCGTTAGGAAGTAAATGGCTTGACCTCTCCGACTATTCGGATTGGGAAGAAATTGAAGAAGAACTGAAAAAAGAAGGCTTTGAGTTAGACGGAATAGACGAAGAATTGTTTATTCAGGACGTTGAAGGAATACCCGGTGATAGCTGTAATTGGGATTACGTTAATCCGCAACAGTTGTTTGAAACGCTGTTGGAATCGGGTATTCTCGACGACGACGATTTATACGAACTTTTTGAAGCATACCTCGAAGTAAATAGTTTTGATAATTGGGAAAGCCTTGTAAGTTCACACGGTTGCCGCTGGGACGACGATATAATTTTATATCGCAATCAGGATATGGAAGACGTCGCATACGAACTAATGCACGATATTTACGATATACCAGATTGCCTTGAATGTTACATAGATTACAGCCGGTTTGCAAGGGATTTATCTTATGACGGTTATCACGAAACTACAAAAGGAGTTATAGAAATAAGATGAACAGACAACAAAGACGAATATGTGAACGGTTAGGCTGGAACATAACCGATTGCGGCGAATGCGTAGAATTATCACAATACTCTCCTGTGGGGGAGGATTTTTCTTTTACGGCAAATAAAAAGGATTTTGCACGTTCGGTTAAAGAATATGCTTACGACTTTGACGCCGACGAACACGCAGAAATGTGGGTTAATAATATGCACAACGTCAGGAGCGTTCCGCAATCAATAAGAACGCTTATAAACGACGCAGATGCAATTCAAGAGATGCTTACGGAATTATCCGAGCAAATAAATATCCATACAAGGAGTAAAAATTATGGAAAACGTATCTAAAAAAGACAAAGCATTAGAACTTATGAAGAAGTTAGACATTTATCAGCCGTACATAGACGGATTTAAAGAAAACGGCTATGTCTGCTACTTTGAACGGTTTGGCGGCTACTGGGATTTTCAGGACAAAGAGCTTGAAGCAAAACGCAAGGAAATCGAAGAAAAATATAATTGCCTTGTTTACGCCATTACGCACGAATTTCTTGAAGACGACGAGCTGTATAGTTTTCTTCTCGTAACGAGCTATCCCGAAGAATGGGAATATGCGTTGCAAGACGCCGGAATTAACAAATACTACGCCACCGCTTACGTCTGGAATAAAAGTTGCGATTGGTGCAGCGAATTTGGCGACATCGTAGTTGAACACGCTTTCGGCGGAATACGGAGAGTTGCGTAATGAAAGTTTATGAAATGATTTTTAATTGGTCAACCGAAGAAGAAAACTGCGTTGAAACGGCGATTTTCTCTACTTATAAGAAAGCCAAAGAATACTTTGACGACATTATCGAAAATGAGAACGACGCCGAAATAAGCTGGGTGGGCGACGGAGTATTTGACGAAAACGGTGAAGTGAACGAAGGATATGAATTAAATTGCAACCCCGACTACCCCGAAAACGAAGAACACGACCTTTGGTGGTGCGTTTGGAATAATAACTGCAATGAATACTACGACGAAATATATTTAAGAATTAAGGAGTTAGATAAAGTATGATTACTTACGATAAACCCCGTACCGCTACTGCTCATATTCACAGTTTAGACGGGGCTATGGACGAAATTACAGTATTAGGCGAAGATAAGCAAGGCGACCAAACCGTATATACCGTGAACTATAAAGGCACGATATGTACGGCTATTTTTAATATTTTTACTTACAGTTATTTCGCAGACGACATTTACGGAAAAATAACAAATTAAGGAGTTTATTATGAAAACCAAAGAAACGATTTTATACGATAGCTATTACAGCGCAGAAAAAGAAAACGACGCCCGTCAATACTTATTTGACGAATACGCCGACGAAGAAAAATGGAACTCGCCGCAGGACGTCCCCGATTACAAAATTTTCAGAGAAATAGAGCTGCAAGACGATATAGCTTGGGAAGGAATAAAATTCGAACTTGAAATACTATTCAAAAGCGACTACTTCCTTTTAACCGGTTATTGCGGAACTTGGCACGGGAATATGGAAGGCGGCAAGTTTATAAATTCACTTTCAGAGCTTTTAAGCGTTATTCGGCACTTGGACGATTTCAGAATAATAGACCGCAACGGACATTTCATAATCGAAGGCAGCCATCACGACGGTTCGGACAGGTACGAACTTAAACGGCTTACCAGAAAGGGCTACGAGCTGGCAAATAATAATTACTTTGCAAACACAAGAGAGCTGCATAACACGATTATGAAAAACAACCTGTTTTCAGGCTTACCACACTTCGCTCAAAAGGTGTACTGCCTATGAAAGATTACGGTTATAAACTCTGCTACAAAGAACTCGGCAAAGAGAAATTAAAGATTTATATAATAACAAACACCTACGACTTGGCGCTATGGCACGTTCGTTGGTATGAAAAACACTCGCCGCCGGATAAAACCTTACTTGACGTTACATGGGTTATCGTTCCCATAAAAACGTATGCCGAATATAAACGCTTATGGCGTGGTTGCCCGTTCTGACGTGAACGGCTTTTTTTAATTTTACGGACAAATTCAAATAAAAAATAGGAGTTAAATAAAATGGTTACTATAAATCTCGAAACCAAAACATCATCTCAAAAACGCTTAAAAGAATTTTTAGAGCAGAACGCAAGCGAAATACTTGCAGACAAAATCAACAACGGCGTTTATATCGAAAAAGACGGTAAGCGCTTACTGAACAAAAAAAACCTTGACGACTTTGTTAAATACGCCACCGAGCAAGCAAGGAAACAAGCTGCAAAAGGCGAAACGGGCGCATTTGTAGAAGACGACACGGTGTTCGGTTGGTTAATTCATTACTACGAAGAAGATAGCCTTGAAGGTAAGCTCTACAATGAAGACGGAACAGAATATAAACCGATTACCAAATCAAAACCCGTAGCAAAGCCTGTTGTTACAACTGAACCGAAAAAGCCTACACCCACTCAAGCTAATCTTTTCGATATGTTAAGCACGTCGAGCGAAACCGTAGAAAGCGAAACTACAGCGCAAGCGGAAGCCTGCGAACTCGTAGAAAAAACAGCTAAACCCGTGGATATGTCGGAGACAATTAAGGTAAGCCCATTTTACAAACATTATCTTAACATACAAAAACAATACCCAGACTGCATTGTATTTTTACGCATAGGCGACTTCTATGAAGTATTCGGGAGCAAAGCAATAGTTGTTGCCGAGCCACTGAATTTAACGATTACGAGCAGAGACGTAGGGCTTGAAGAACGTGTACCTATGATTGGCGTACCCTACCACGCTTTTGACAACTACCTTATGAAACTTATTAAAGAGAATTTTAAAATTGCCATTGCGGAAGATATAAACGACATTACCGTTTTACCGCAATACGACGACGAAGAACCCGAAGAAATGTCAGAAGAAGAAATGAGAGCGTTCGACAGTTACGTTGACGAAGATGCGGACGAACTCCCTACCGTTTCCAAAATCGTAGGACAAACGGACGACAACGACAATGACGAAAACTGCACCGAAATACTTAATGCCGAAAGCGCAAAGGCTTTTGAACAAGACGCCCTCTGCATTATATACAACCTATTCGATAACGAAATTACATTAGCATAAGGAGTAGAAAAATGAACATAAAAGATTTAAAACCTATACCGAAATACATACTCAAACTGATACAACGCTTTGATAGTGGTTATATCAGAAGTTGCAGCGGCTTCACACGCTATTACGCTTACCTTATAAAACAACGTAGCGAACTCGTCCTAATCACCGTAGCGTGTAAAAATAGAGGACGCAAATGGTTTTGTAAACAGGTTATCGTTCATAGCGTACAATCTAATGAATGCTTTGGAAAGGATATTGTGTTCTGTCGTATGGGCGGACACATTACAGGTTGGTATGAAGAAGGACTTACACGTTATCGCAAATGGTGGGAAACGGGCGAATGGGAACCTTACGTAGAAAACTTTTTTAACAATCCCCCCGTTCTCAATCCCGAATACGCTCTCCGTTTACCCGAATACAAATACAGCGCAATAGACTGTTTTGGACGCTGGGATATACTAAAATATTTACGATTATATAAGCGTTATCCGCAGGCAGAATTTCTTGTTAAATTTGGTATGATAGATTTGGCTTTAAGCACGCAAATTTTACGCAAAGTAGGCAGCGATAAACATTTCCGCAAATGGCTCGCAAACAACAGAGCTGAATTAAGTATGAAAACTTACTATGTTGAAACAATCTTGCAGGCATATCAAACGGGTAAGCCCATGTCCGAAATTCAAGCATATTTGAAACGAAAAAAATCGTTCGACCACGAAGCAGATTACAAACCTATCAGAAAGCAGTTTAAGGGTAACCGCCTTGAACTGTTTTTTAATTATATTGACAAATACAAAATAAGCTACCGTTCCTATCTTGACTATCTGAACGCCTGTGTATTTTTAGGACTTGATATGAACGACGACAAAAACGCTTTCCCCCACGACTTTAAACGCTGGCACGATATACGCATAGACGAATACCATACAGCGAAAATACTGAAAGACGAAGAAGACCGTAAAGACTTTTATCAAAAATTTGCAGTTGTCGCAAATAAATATTTGCCGCTTCAAAGCACTTCAAATGACACCTTTATCGTAGTTATTGCCCGTAGCCCTGCTGAATTGATACAAGAAGGTAATGCACTTAATCATTGCGTTGGACGCATGGGTTACGACCAGAAATTTGTACGGGAAGAATCGCTTATTTTCTTTATCCGCAACGCTACAGAACCCGATACCCCTTTCGTTACTGTGGAATATTCACCAAAGAAAAAACAGATTTTGCAATACCACGGGGAAAATAATATACTGCCAGCCGAAAACGTAAAGAAATTCATAAACGACGTTTGGCTGCCGTTCGCAAACAAAACAACAAATAAGATATTGCGGAAAAACGCCGCTTAAAAAGGAGTTAAATATATGAACAACTATTTCAGAATTGTAGGTTATTACCCCAAAGCCGACGTTTGCTTTATTATGGACTGTTACGGCAAGTTTAACGAGCTGTACGACTTTTCCTCTTACTTGATAGACAAAGGAGTTAAGGTTGTTAAAGCCAGAGCCGAAGGACGCTTTGATTTCGGCAATATTCCAAAAGCACCGCTCGATAACGCATACTTGATTTTACGAGCCTGCGACAAAGGTCAGCCGATAATAAAAGGCAACGCCATTGAAGTAAACGGTAAATCCTACTCAATAAACACTTAAATTTTACAATACGTTAAAAGCCCGGAGTCCTTACGGATTCTGGGCTTTTTTTATGTTATCTAATAGCTCATTATTATTTGTTCGTTTTTAAAATCTTAAACGTTTCCATCAAATTCAAAATCGTACTTTTCTCTAAATCAGATAAAGCAACCCACTCTTTTAAAATGGCGTTCTCCTCGTCGGTGTACTCATACTTGCCGCCGCAGAAAAACTGTTCAAGGGTAATTTCCAGAGCTTCACAAATTTTTATAATATTTTGAAGCGTAGGCGTTGCACCTATTTTAAACCAATCGTAAATTGCGTTCGTTGAAATGCCCGTTTGATTAGACAACTCATACGGCGTCCAACCCTTTAAAGTCATAAGCTCGTTTATTCTCTCGGTAACGTTAATCATTTTTCACCGCCTTCGTTGCTTTAAACGCAGCAATAACTTTTTCGACCGCTAGCTTCTCGGGTTCGGTAAGCATACGCCAAGCGTCTACAAATTTCTTTTCCGAACTGTCGGCGTTCTCGTTACCAATACCGCTAAAAAACTGTTCCGTTGTTACCTCTAAGGCAACACAGGCACTTTCAATATTTGATAATGTAGGCGATATATCAGAATAAAACCAACTATTTGCGGTTGATGGTGAAACGCCCATTTTTGTCATTAACTCTTTCTTCGTTAAGCCCTTCTTTTTCCTAAGTTCGTCAATACGTCTTACTACCTCGTTCATTTAATCTCCCTAACAATAATTTTCATTAGTTTAATTATAGTTAGGCTTGCGGTTCGACGATATTTGTTATTCATAGTCATTGTTTGTATTATTCATAGTTTTCGACAAACGCTCTTATGTTTCGACAATACTCGACAGAGGGGTTCCTTGCACTTATCTACAACAAACTGATATACTTATATTGACAAAACACAATAGGAGTAAAACTATGAAAAACATTGCAAAAATCAAAAGAACGCCCGAGAACGAAAAGATTATTAAAGCGTTAGCGTGTATGGGCGCAAATTCTTTAATAAACACGTTAGCCAATGAAAACACCGTATTCGGACGGATTAGGTCTAAAGAAAAAGTACCCATAAAACAATATCTTGAAACTTTAGGATTAAAGCGTATGATACCGTATATAGCTGATGAAAATTTAGACGGTGCTAATATTCAAAACGGCTGTATAGTAGAAAAGAATTTCAGCGAACGCTGCCTTGAGCTTTACATAGAAAAAATATCAAACCTGTTTTATAAAATTCCCATCGATAAATCTTTTGAAGAAGACGACGGTATTGAACATTACAAATACGGTTGGTATGAATACCTGAATAACTTATATCCTATGTTTGTAGAGATACTTAACACAGAAGTCCAGCCCGACCTCTTTGCCGCTGTTCCCGACCTTCTTGACTTGAAAGAAAAATTTAATTATTACGAAGCCGCATCCAAATTTGTGCTTGCGATAAAAACCAACGGACTGCGGCAGGGCGGACGGATAGACCGTTACGTCAAAAATATGAATTTTATTTCACCACTTATAAAACGGCTAATTATCGTCCGTAAGGGACATTACTATTTAAAAAACAGTAATATAAACAGCCTCGATTATAAATTAGCGCTTTTGTCTTGCTTCAAGTTTATGAACGAAGACAATGCGAAACTGTTTGAGCTTAAAATGTTAAAATGGGAAGAAAACGCTACTCTATCAAATTTACATAATTACGCTTGACAATTACACAAAAATTATATAACATTATATCAACCATAAAGAGTGTGCGAGGGACTGCCCCGACGACCACACAGCAACCTGCAAATTGTAAGGTGCTAATGGCAGAACGATGGGTTATATAAAAATGTAAGCCCGTCGTTGCGATGGGCTTTTTTAGTGCTTCTTTATGGAATAAAATTAAAGAGGTATTTTATGAACAACACACAACTCGTAGTCAGGCACAACCAAAACGCCGAAGTATTTACTTGGCTTGAAGAACACGGTTATAGAAACATACAGCAGCTTACCGTAGAAAATTATAAATTCCCTGTAATTGTAGTTGAAACGGCAAGCAAAACCTTCTTCGGTACAAACACCACTTGCATGGCAGCAAGCCTGCCGAAAGTCTATGAATTAGACGAGATTAAAAGTATTCTATAACAGAAAATGTGAAAAGCCGGGAGTCCTTACGGATTCTCGGCTTTTAATACTAATAGTTATAAGTTATCGTTAAGAAAAGATAAAAAATTAAAAAGGGATATCATCCTCGGAATATATAATTTCCATATGGGGATGTTCATAAGGATACGGATAAACTTGTTCAGCATCAAATCTATTATGTTCACGGGATGGCGTTAGCCTAATGCAACACAACTGCAATTTTTTCGCTAGACTTTTTGCTTTATTATGAATTATCGTGTCTCTATTTTGGTCTAATATAAGTGGTATTTTTCTATTCCCACAAAAATAAATTGTTGATAAATAAGGAAACTTTATTTTAAAACCTTTTTTTGTCCTCTCTGTTATTTCAATATTTTCATCATCTTTTATTATCAATCTAATTTCTTCTTCATTGCTCCACTGTGATTGCTTTATACTTAATGCTTTTCTCACCAGCTTAATAATATACGGCGATTTTTTTACCTCATTAATTGGAATGTCTAATAATTTCTTGCTATCAATTTGAATACATGTATTAAAATTTCTTTTATATCTAACTTTTTCGAAATGCTCACATATAAATTTACCGTATTTATCACATCTAATACTTGGAATATCATATACAGTTTTTGCTAAATCGAAATAGCAATTAAAGCCTTTATAATTATTTCCATAAAATGCCCACATTATTGAATTTTCTTCGGGAGAAAACTTTGTAAAACATTTAATTCCAAAACTTTTTCTAACTTTATCTATTTCTTGATTATATCTTTTATATTTATTCTTTACCCGACTCTCAAAGCTCATCCAATCTGTTTTTAAAAGAAGTTTTTTTAATTCTTCACTTATATTATTTGGAATTGTGGGACCGTTGGGTGTTGTGTAGACAAATATACTACCCAATATGCGGACATCTTTACAAAATTTAAATCTATCAACTAACTCTTTAAAAAAAGCATCACCTACAAATAATCTCAAGCATTGTTCTTCAAATTCTTTATAATCAATCGATACGCTCCCTTCGAATTTATCATTAAAAGTATTAGAATAAGATAAAAATATTTCACCATTTTCTAAAGTATAAAAATCATACGGTTTCCCTTTGAAAAAAGAATAAATAGGATGATAAAGCATATCCAACATATAGCCATATCTATTAACTGTCATAATTTTACTCCATAGGCTTTATCTTGTTTTCTATTAGGTCAATTTCGGTTGGCGTCAAACCGTATATTTCATATAATTTTTTATCAATGTTAGAAATGCTCTGCGACCAATCAATTTTACTTTTATTTGTAAAATCTTGTACAGGCACAAATTGGTACACATTTTGGGACACATTTTGGGACACTTTTAAGATACCCACCATATATCTAACAAATTTGGTTTTAATATATTTTTGCAAATTCTTTGCTTCAATTTCAGTTTCAAAAGCGCCGATAGGAATAAGTGAGTCGGTACATACCGATTGCGGTTTACCAACATAAGGCTTACCCAAAATTGCAACTTGTTTTTCATCACCGAGAGTGCCGGCTCCACCGTTTCCCTTTGATATAAATACTTTCCATTTATCCGCAAGGGTTTGATTTTTAGTAATATATTTTTTATCAACAAAACGTATTTCTTCGTATGCGCATCTCAATTCGTAAGCACCGTCAAAGTACTGCACTGACGAAATGTTTTTTGCGTCCTTGCCTGTAATTCCAAAAGCATCCCTTCCTTTCGTAATTGTTGTTAGAGAAACAAAGTTATTGGCTTTTACTTTTTGCAAAATATTATAGTTCTCACTGCTCGTAAGGACTATATCAAGACCTTCTTCAAACAAATCTCTACGCTGTTTTGAAACAATACCATTATTATAGTTATAGAAATCAACTTTGCCTGTATATGAAGTATCAAACAAATAATAATTTACACCGCCTGCAATATACACATTATCGAACACATTGCTGGCAACGGAATAATTGTATATGCAAACAAAATGATTTTG
Organism: uncultured bacterium; assembly: GCA_949746255.1. GTDB lineage: Bacteria > Bacillota > Clostridia > Christensenellales > Borkfalkiaceae > Coproplasma. The sequence goes on along the minus strand of CATKAP010000234.1, from coordinate 4,354 downwards.
CTTTTTAACGAAATCTCTCAAAGCAATAAATGACCCGTCTTGAGCTTCGCCCGTAAACCATCTTGAAGGCGTAATCAAGGAGGAGTATTTGGTATTTATCTTAATTGCAGCCTTAATAAATTCAGGGAATAACTGTTTACTTAATGAGCGATTAGACTCATTCTTACTTATAGTTTCCTGATACGGCGGGTTGCCGACTATCGCATCAAATTTCATTGTAGTTGCCTCCTTGTTCCAAAAACTTCCACGCTGTACTTTTTCAATAAACTGTTCAGGCTTGTCTTTAATCTGCATAACCAAATCGTCAAAAGCGTGAGCATTGATTTTACCGCCGCCATAGCCTAATAACGTCCGCTTTGTTATTGCCCGTGCCATAGGCGTTTTGCAAATGACGTAAATATTTTCTTCTACGGTTTTCTTCCATAATTCGTTTTGCTTCTCAATAGTCAGCTCATTTTGTTTAACCATAGCGCAACGCTTACGGTAAATACTGTAAACAACATATAACGGGTATAAGCCCGACTTTGAATTTATTTCCAAGATTTGAGCATTGACATTAGCAACCGTATCCGCAGTAACTTTGCCGTTATCTCTAAAACGGGGTTCTTCCAACAACTCCTCGTGCGCTTCGTCATAGAAATCGTAACCGCCCAAGCAATCACCCAAGTGCATATTTACAACACGCCAAGGTGTAAGCACCGTTTCTTTATCAGGGTTCTTGAACGTTATAAATATTTCGGCAATTTTCTTAACACGTTCGGTAGGCGAAAGTTTATCGGCGGCGTAAGCCTTGTTACGAATTTGCCGACCTGCCGCAATAAAAACGTCTTGCTCGTAATATTTAGCAAACTTTTTAAATGTAGGCTTATCAACGCCTTTCGGCATAAATTCTTCCCAAGAAGCGTCGTCAATTAAATCGGTAAAATTCTCACTCGTTATCTCTTTATCGAACGGAACGTCAGCACCATAAACAAGTAAGGGAATACGAATTGAAATTCCACGCAAGATAGAGCGTGCAGCTTCGGCTTGACTACGCTGCTTTTTCTTTTCTTCCAAAAGTGCAATTTCTTCCGGAGTGCGTTCCTTCGGCGGTTTTCTTTCTATACGGCCGATTTCTTCATATTCTTCATTAGTAAGCCCTTGACGGTTTATGTCAACATCACGTTGCTTATTAGTCTGCTTGCTTGCACCAATTATCTTCTTGAGATTTTCAAAATCGCCAAGTTCAAGTTGGTCGAGCTTAAGCAAATTATCGTTATAAATGTGAGGGTCGTCAAAACCATTACGCACAACTCTATCCGTATAAGCACGCTTCAACTGTTGCAATAAGCTATCAACGCTAAAGGGCTTCATCTTTGAGCCATCAATACCAATAACAGGGCAGAAGTTTAAAAACTCGCCCATAAGTTTTCTATCTGAACTTGTATCGCCGGACTTTGCTGAAAGTTTACCCGCTTCCGCAACCATCTTAAGTGTTCTATCAGGTGCGAAATCAAAAACGCAACATTTATCTTTGATTTTACCGTTTATATTCGCCGGCGATTGAACACGGAAAATAGTCTGCAAATAATTGGTTGCACGTGTATTAAAAGAACCGCACAACATAAATACGGCAGTCCATTCGGGAACGGTAACGCCGGTTGTCAACCTGCCGCAAGAAATAGTAATAGAATAGGTTTCGGAAGGATTTTCGCCAAATGCTTTTTGAACTGCCTTTAGTGCGTCTCTGGAATCTACTTCTTCGTCGCCGCTTCCTGCGACGTTTACGATATTGAAAACACCAGAACCAAATACTTGATGTTCTTGCAAAAGTTTACTTAATGCTTTTGCTTCCTTAACCCCCGGAACCATCCACAACGAATGACGGAAATAATCCCTGTATTCGTCCGTAGAGAACGGATAATTGCTGTCAGCACTCTTTTTACATAATAAATTCAAAAAGGCATTTACGTCGTCTTTATGTACGAAATCGCCAACTTTAACGCCTGCGGGCATGGGTTTAAAATCTTTTTCCGTTACACCCGTCCACGTTCTGAAAAATTCACGGAAATTAAATGCGTGGTCTTCTTCGTCGAAGTAGCCCGTAATGAGCTTGTTTAAATCGTAAGTATAAATTTGCATTTCAGGTAGCGAAGCGTAAGGGTTATTATCACCAAAGTGAAGCAAATCCCAAGTATGCTTTTCACGCTGTTCCATTACGTAGTCCCAAGTATAAATTTCATCTTCTTTAAACTGGTCGAGTAAGTTGAACGGCGTTCCCGAAAGCTGAAGAATTTTAGGTTGCTTCGTCTGATTGCAAATTTCGTCAATAACCGCTTGCCCTAATTTTGTAAGCGTGCCTTCGTGTGCTTCATCTATAACTACGTAATCCCAATCAATAAGGAAAATATAATCATTTTTATCAAAGTTACCGCCTACAGCTTTAGAACCTCTTAAATCTTGCATAGATGCAAAGTAAACAAACTTCTTATCGGTATCTACAAGATTTTCAATTTGTTCACCGTTAGTTTTTGAACCGTAAACATAATCAGTATCGTAGAATATCTTTTGAAAATCCTCATACCAACCTTTATTGACAACAGGACGGTGCGTAAGGATAATCGTCTTTTCAAATTTCATCTCTTTTGCAACTTGAAGTGCAGTAAGAGTTTTTCCGAAACGCATTTTTGCGTTCCAAAGCATACGGTTGCCCGATTTAAACTTTTTAACAGTTTGCTTAATTGCCGCCAACTGCTCGGGGCGGAATATAATAGGACTGAAATATTCAGTTATTTCATTTGAATTTAAAGAAGCCCTACCTTGTTTTACGGCTTGAATTGCACGCTTAACAGTTTCAAGGTCAGTCTTGAACCACTCGTTAGCCTTATTTTGCGTATCGAAATAATGACGGTTAATTCCAGAACGCAACAACACATTATGTACGTCGTGGTCGGAAAACGCTGCAACTTTTGATTTCCCGTTTTTTACAACTGTGCGAACGGCAATCTCTGTATGAAGCAACTCATAAACAATTCCTGCCGTAGTGGTATAGCTGTTTATCCGGTTTTTTGCCGCCGTATTTAATTCTTTTGAATTAGGAAGAATGTCGGAAGCGGCTTTATCAGATACACAAGTAGCCTCGCCAACTTTCAACAGCCCTTTATGACTGTCGTCGTTTATGCGGAAAACATAAATAAATTTATATGCAAATGTCGCTTTAAATTCGTTCATTACTTTTTCCTCCCGAATTGTGAGATAAATGTTTCCGTATGTTGCCTACTCCAATTCATGATTTTACAGTATATCCCGATATGCTTTGTGTTGTCGTTCTTTACGCAACCTTCACAAACGCAAGGTGTTGTTTCATCATCAAAAAACGTTACCTGTAAATTTTGACGGGGTGTGCAACTATAAGGAATTACATACTTAAGCCCATCCATCTGCCAAATATTCCACGCCAAAATTTTCGCTATTTCCAAAAGATGGTCAATAGTAGGCTGAACGTTGAACTTATCTTTATACGCATCAATAAACGAAAACAGTAAATTTTCTCTTGCAAGTAAAACGTTATCGCCTTGAAAATCAAAGCCGTAAATTGACTTAAACGCAAGGACTGCCCATTTATACCAATCGTCTTCACTTTCGGTATTTTCGTTTACTACACGCAATTTTCTATCAAGTAAGCCTATACGGTCATTGATTTCTATATAATTGCCCGTAACAGTATCATATCTACTTGTTAAATAGGGCGCTTCACCACAAGTGATTTCAAGGCGAATCGCCTTTACATAATCTTGCCAAGTTTTACCTTCAGTATTAGGAAATGAAACCTTATCGGAAATTGTCGTCCAACCTTTTTCCATTTCGGTATTGAAGATATTATCTTTACCGAACCAAGCGTTATCTATCAGATTATTTTGCTTGTTGCACACCCAAGAAGGTGTAAACACTTCCGCTTTATTTTTAATACGCTGTTGCTGTTCTCTTTTGGATTTTTCCGTGCGGGGTTTAATTACATAACCACGCCTACCCGTAATTCTCTCTTTTGTAATAAAGTCTTGCCGCCCAAAACCTACGCCATATGAAAGGTAAGTGTCAGTAGCCCAAATTATATTCTGTCCGGAAGTTTTATCTTTGAGAAGAATATCCAACAAGCGGCTATCTAAAAGATTTATGTAGTTTTCTTTAATATCGACTTTATTTTCCATAAATTTCCTATTTCGCTCAATAAAACTATTATATCAAATAACGACAAAAAAGGCAATAAGTACACAGCATAAGGCGGCAAAAATAATCTCACAAAACAATGTTAAAATGATAATTCTTAACAAATGAGTGTTTTACGGTCGCTTGTCTTGATACAAGCGGCGGCGGC
>CATKAP010000233.1 GCA_949746255.1 uncultured bacterium | reverse complement strand
GCGGCTTTCAGTATCTTGAAGGACGCAACCGTCTTCGTAACGACAAGGCCGACGCCGGACACCACCATAATCACAGTGCCCGCAGCAGTCAGGAAGATGCCCAGGCCCAGCACAATCATCATGATAGTCTTAACCAGGGCCTCATTTTTCTCGATCCAGGATGCCGCCTTTATAAGTACCTGTTCACCCTTCCCCAGCAAATCATTGACCGCCGGGAGCAGCAGATTACCGATGGACTCTGTCACATTATGGATGCGCTGCTTTAGCCGTTCATAGCGCTCTGGTTCCGTCTCCTGGATCGCGGAGGCCATATCCTGCGCGACATCGGTGCCCTGGCTCATAGCGCCGTAGAGGCTCAGAATGTTGTCCTGGAGGTCCCCGGTCTTGGAATAGAGAAGGTCAATCACCGAAACCGCCTCCGCGCTTCCGAAAGCCTTCTGCAGTTCCATCTTCTCCGCGGCGTCCATTGTCTCTCCGAACTTGCCGCGCAGCTGAGCGAGGATTTCCGGCAGCGCCTTGAGCTGTTTGTTGGCGTCCAGGAACTCAAGTCCCAGCGTATCGCCCGCCTTAGCGGCGGCCTGCAAAAACGCCTTGTACTTGGTGCCTGCCTCCGCGCCGCCCATGGTGGCCTGGAGCATCCCGAGAATGGCCAGCTGCTCCTCTAGTGGTACGTTGGCCGTAGTGGCCGATGCGCCCAGGCTCTGGATACCCTGCGCCATGCCGGAGCCGGAGGTCTTGAAGGCCCGGACGCTTTCGGAGATGCCTGCGGAGAACATCTCGCCGAACTGGATATCAGACAGGTCGCTGTAATAATTTTTATAGATGCCGTAGCCGGTGGCGAAGAGGGACGTCATTTCTGCCGCCGTGGATTTGGTCGCCTTGGCGGTGAGCGCTGCGAGGCTGGTAAACCCCGCCACGCCCTCATCAGACAGGGAGGAAATGCCGCTTTTGATATCGTAGGCCGCGCTGATGAAGTCGGCCTTGGATGTGCCGCTCCACTGATTGGAGAAGCTGCGTGCCGCGCCCTCCAGGGCGCCCATATCCTCGACGCCCAAAGAGGCCAGCTCGCCCAGCGCCCGGCGCGTCTCAAAGGTAGCCTCTACCGGCGCCAGTACCGCGCTGGTAATCTGAGCGCCTGCCGCCTGCATCGCAACGCCCGCCTTGAACGTCGCGCCGAAAGTCTGGCTCAGCGCGTCCAGCTTTGCCACATCCGCGCCAACACGGGAGGCGATGCCTGCCATGGGTCCGGAAAGATGGTCCACCATATTCATAATCAGGGGCAGCTTGAACACGGACTCCAGACTCATGCGGTGTTCACCTCCCGACAGATGTTACTCGGGAAATACTTTGACGATTGCCCTGGCAACAATGTCCTCCTCCAGTTCCTGCGCTACGCGGGCCATAGCTACGTAGTCCAGAAAGCGGTCGAAATC
>CATKAP010000232.1 GCA_949746255.1 uncultured bacterium | reverse complement strand
ATGCACCTGCGGCTTCGTTTATACGATAGAACGCTACTACCAAGAGGTGCGGATCGTCAAGGAGTTGTACCGGCTGATGGATGCCGCACACCCTACTTACGACGATAAGACGATCAACGAGGCGATCGCTAAGTACGAAGAGGAAAACAGCATCACCATGGCGGATAGCCAGAAGGATGCTGTCCGGTGTGTGATGAACAATCAGGTCTCCATTTTGACAGGAGGCCCCGGAACCGGCAAGAGCACAACAGCAAAGGCCATCCTTTACTGCCATAAGCTCCTGACCAACTCCATGTCCATGCCGATCCTTCTTTCGCCTACGGGGAAAGCCGCACGACGGTTGAATGAGTCTACTGGATATCCAGCCGCTACGATCTATTCCGGGATTAAGCTGGACTATTCCAAACCTGACAACGACCCAACAGAAGTCACATATGACAATCAATTCCTGGACGGAAACCTGATTCTGGTCGATGAAAGTTCCATGGCGGACCAACACATCACCTGCGAGCTGACCCGTAGGATCAGCACCGGCTCCAAGCTGGTGTTCATCGGCGACCCGAACCAACTTCCGTCGGTTGGATGCGGAAATATTCTTTACGATCTAATCCGCTCCAAAGCCATCCCAACCGTGGCACTGTCGGTCATCTTTCGTCAGGCCCAGGAGAACCCGATCGTAGCCAACTCCGCCAAAGTGTTGGCAGGGGACACCGGGCTCGATTTCTCTAATCCTTCGTTTTCTCTCATGCAGATGCACGACCCAGGACGTATCTTCACCAGGGCTGGCAGCATGTATGTGCAAAGCGTGAGGAAATACGGGATCGAGAGCACCATCCTGCTATGTCCTTACCGGAAAAGTACGGAGCTCAACGTCAACCTGTTCAATATAAAGCTCCAAGAGGTCTTGAATCCCAAACGACCCGGAGCTACGGTAATGAAGGGCAAGTCCGTATTCGTTTCGGCGAAAAAGTCTATGCCCCTGGAATTCAGGCTGGGCGATAAGGTCATGATGACCGTCAACACGCCAGAAGCCAAGAATGGAGATACTGGATTTATCCGTTCCTTTGCCCATGAGGGGGATAAGCTGGTCGCCCGGGTCGAGTTCAACGATTCTGGTGAATTGGTGTCTTTTGACACCGACAAGATCCGATATCTTGACTTGGCCTACTGCTCCAGCGTTCATAAGTCTCAGGGCGAAGAATATAAGACCGTTATCATGGTCTGTTCAACGATCCATCAAAAAATGATGAAACGGAACCTTTTCTACACGGCCATTACCCGGGCGAAGGAAAATGTGCTGCTGGTAGGGGAGATGGAGGCTATCGAGGATGCCATTCTGGATGACAACATCGATCAGCGTTACACTCTTCTTGCATCCCGGTTGCACACCATCGCTCAAAAACGGGCCATGGCTGCTTAGCAAAGCAAGAGAGCGGTTTGGGTTTATCCCAATCCGCTCTTCTTTTTTTGTAGGAAATCTTGGCACTCCCGCCCACTACGGAATGGGTTTGCAATAGCCAAAATTTCTGTCAACAATTTGACTGTTTCTAACTTTCCTCGTATTAAATCAATAACACAAGAAGTACCTTCGTCAACGAAAACTAATCGAAGTCAGCATGAGAAAATCCCTCATGCTCTTTTTGTGTAATTTAATTTTTTAGGAGGAAAAGAATAATGGCAAACGAACAGAACTTCCGTAGCTTTATGGAGTTGGACCGGGCGCTGGACAAGGATGACCAGATTTTTCTGAAGATCACCCTGCAGGGGCGATTCTTCAACGCAGACAAGGAACTCAAGACAGTCAGGGAGGGCCTGTCTGTGGTCCACTGCAGTATGATGATCACCGGCCAAGAGGACTACATTGCCCGGTATATGGGCAACTGGAAGCCAGAGGTGAACGAGAAGGGGTCAGCGTGGGTTCAGGTTTCGTTCTTCAATAAGACCGCTGAGCGGTTCTTGAAGTTCGCCGCCGCCTATCCTGACGCCACCATCGTGGTCACTGGTCCCCTGCTGGTCAACCCCTACACCAGCAAAAAGGACGGTCAGCAGCACTGGGGCCTGTCCATCACCGGCAAGGGCTTCTATGCACCCAATATATCCAAGAGTACGGCTCCTGCCGCTCCTGGATATGGCGGCGGTGCCGCCGCCCCCAGCTATGGTGGCGCTCCTGCTGCTCCCGGCGGCTATGGTGCTGGTGCTCCGGCGGCTCCTGCCGCCCCTGCTGCCCCTGGTGGTTATGGTGCCCCGACCGCTCCGGCGGATACT
>CATKAP010000231.1 GCA_949746255.1 uncultured bacterium | reverse complement strand
GGGGGGGGGGGGGGCCCCACTACATATTTATAAATAAAATACCGCGCCTTCCTATAAAAAGAAAGGCGCGGTTTGATTAATTAATATATTACATATTAATCGTTAATCTGTTCTTCTGAAGTTTCTGTTTCCGCAGTAGCTTTCTTCGGCTTCTTGAACGCTAAGAATACAAGCACTCCGGCGCCTGCGGCAAGTGCTACGTCGACTCCGGCGAACACAAGCCACCACCAAGGGAAAGCAGCTTTTGCCGCTGTTCTGGTGATAATTTCATCTCCGTTTTCATTAACGTAATCTATATAAGCCTGTTCTTCGAAAGCCGCGTTCAACCACATATAAACTACGTGTTTTGTCGCTTTTCTCATCGCTTGATTAAATGCGTTTGATGATGAAGAATATTTAAAAGTACCGGTTCCGTTGTCTTTTTTGCTCCACCAGTCCATCCAGATATCGCCACCGCCGCGTATCATATGGTCGCCTGACATAAATACATGGTGGTCGGAATAGTCGGTAATAACCGCGCCTTTAAATCCCCATTCGTCGCGCAGGAGGTCGGTAAGCAACGCCGTGCTTCCGCCCGACCATACGGAACCGATTCTTCCGTAAGAACTCATTATGCCCGTCGCGCCTTCGTCTATAGCCATTTTATAAGGTCTGAGGTAGGTTTCGCGCAAATTCTGTTCGGTGAGCCAGCAATAAAGTCCGTCTCGCATGCTTTCCTGGTCGTAGCCTATAAAGTGTTTAATATAAGTGTAGACGCCTGCGTTAAGCGCTCCTCTAACGGTTGCCGCGCACATAATACCGGAAAGGTATGAATCCTCGGAATAATATTCGTAGTTTCTTCCGCCGAAAGCAGAACGGTGAAGGTTTACGCCGGGTGCGTACCAACCGTTACGTCCTGTGCCCTTGGTTTCTTTGCCGACTGCAAGTCCGAAACTCTTTGCAAGTTCTGCATTCCAGCTTTGTGCCAGTACAGTAGGCATAGGGTAGCCAACGCCTATTCCCGTAGGTTGGTTGAAAGAGCCTATTTGTGAAGGACCGTCTACCGATTTTGTTTCGGGTTTTCCTATCGAAGGAAGAGGTTCTTCATGAACGTACGCGTGCAATACAAGTTCTTTCATTTCGTTTACGGTAACCTGATTAAGCAAGTTATCCCAAAATTCTTCGTTGTCGTAATTTTCCGGATTACCGTATTCCAAACCTGTTTCGTTTATTATTTTCGTACTTGAATCGTAAACTTTTATATTGTTATTTTGGATTTTTATAGGCTCGGCGTCTTTGTGCGCGTTTTCCCACGCTTCCGCGTCCTGCTGAGTGAAAAGATTGGTTTCTTTAAGTTTCGCGTTCCATTGACGGTCGGCAGCTTTGGTTGAAGAGAAAGTATCTTTAAAGTTACTGCGTGAAAGCCACTTAATATTCTGGTTTGTATCACTTCCGTCAATAGCTATTTTATCGGAATTGTTTTCGCCCGTAAACAGATTGTGAATAGGTTCCGTTCCGTTCGCGCCTTCGTATGTGGTGAAAGTTTTATTTGCGCTTACGCTGTAAGTGTAGGTAGCGCGTCCTGAGTTTACGGTTGCCACGGTATGGCTGTCGGTGCGGAGAGAAATTTCGTAATTGCCTTTTTCAAGTAAATAATTTCCGTCGCCTTTTTCATCGTAAGACGCCATATCCTGAATATTGAACGTAAGAATAAGTTCTTGTGTTTCGTTCGGAGCAACGGCAGTGGGAGTCTTAGCGAAAGCCGCCAAGTTTACGGCAGATTTTTCAATGCCGCTTGCCGCGTTGTAGGGAGGGGTGAAGTAGAGCTCTACAACTTCCTGAGCCGCTCTGTCGCCCGTGTTGGTAACCTGTACCGTAACGGAAATGGTTTTATCGGTTGTTTTCCATTCTTTTACGGACCATTCGAAATTCGTGTATGTGAGGCCAAAACCCAAAGGATATTGTACTACGCCTTCATAACCTTCGCCGTGAACGTTTTTAACGTTGTTCCAGAAACCTTCCGCGTCCGCGGTTTCGTACCACTTGTAGCCTACGTAAATTCCTTCCACGTAATCTAAATAGCTTACTCCGCTATATTTTTCACCGTTGGAGGTATGGTTTACGTTTCCGTTGGTAGTAGAGCCGTCAAAAGGATATATTTTATCGTTTTCCGTTAATCCAGAGTATTTCGAAACGCCTTCCATGGCCGTATATGCAAACGACGCGTTTGTTTTAAAATCATAAACGTAAGTGTCTACGGTTTTACCTGAAGGGGAAACTTGTACGGTTTTAGTATCCGTAACGTCACCGTTATCGTCTTTAATTTCAACGGTTTTTTCTCCCAAAAGCACCCCGGGAATTGCGTTTGCCGCGTTGTTGCCCGTTCCGCCAACGATAAGACAGGAATCAAGTCCGTCTATGGTTTCGAGGAAACTTAAATTCATAGCGTTGGTTGAATTTATAATAACAACTACTTTTTCATAGTTTTCGCCAACGTATGTCAGTAAATCTTCTTCCTCTTTGGAAATATCAAGGTAAGTTCTGTCTTTATCTACCGCCGCGCCGTCAAGTCTTCCGCTGCTGATGGGCGAAGTTCCCGAGTTAGTAAAGTTTTTATATTGCGAAAGGGGGCAGTCAATACTTTCGCCCGAAACTCTTCCGATAACAACTATAGCCACGTCGGAGAAATTCTTTGCTTCGGCTAAAAGATCGGCCTGATAGCTTGAAAACTGCGGTTCTATAAGACGGCAATATTCGTAGTCGTGAACGTTGAGCGCCCCGCCGCCCGTTCCAACATCGTAGAAAGGTCTTTCGTCGCAAAAGTTTTTATACTTGTTGGTAAGTGCGGTGTTGTATTTTATTCCCGCTTGAGTCAAAGCTTTCAAAAAGTCGGTGTTTGTCGACGTTACGTCGCCGTTATTTGTGGCTCGTCCTGAGCCTGATCCGCCTTTAACCCATTGCGTTGAAGCCCAACCGAATACGTTTACTCGCATTTCGTTGTCTTTCATAAGGTCGGCTTTGCTTAGAGGAAGACGGTTTTCTTCATTTTGAACCATTACAATTCCTTCCTCTTCGATTTGCGTTGCAAGAGCTTCGCCGGCCGCACGCGTTGCGCCGTCGAGAGAAGTATTACCCAGGAACATAGCTATCGTAGGTTCGAACATCGCGAAAACTATGCTGAATACGAGCAATACCGCAACAAGCGCTCCGGCAACGGAAAGCTTCACAATTTTTTTTGTTTTTGTTTGCATCAGTGTTTTTCCTCCTGAAAAATTTTCAGACTAAAGTTCGTAATTTTATTACGCTCGTCAGTCCGTTTTAACATACAGAATTATAACCATATATATAATAATTTTTATTTTTTTCGTAAATTGTTGTTTTTAGAACGTAAATTGCAAGCGCTATCCTATTGAAAAAACATATTTCCGTTATATAATAAAAGTGGCGTTTATAGCCATAATAATTGCGGAGTGAAAAATGAAATCAGGAAAATTTTTTACGGCATTCGCCGTTTTTATATGTTCTATATTTTTTTTGACAAATATTGCGTGTTTTAATCCCGAAAATCAAATTGAACCGCCGGAATATCAAAAAATTGGTTCCGAAGAAGATTTTCTTACTGCTCGGGAAGAATCGGTTAAAGACGGAAGAAACAATATTGTAATGCTTCGAGGGATCAATGCGGGCGGTCTGTTTGTTACCGAACATTGGATGACGGGATTTTTAAGGGATAAAACGCCTTCGAACGATTACAGGTCGTTGACGCAAAAGTTTATAGAAAGATTCGGTGAAGAAAAGACAAAATCTTTATGGGAAGAATACAGGGCGAATTGGTGGGCTGAAGAAGATTTTAAAAGATGCGCCGATATGGGTTTTAATGTTATACGTTTGCCTTTTACCTACATGAACGTTGATTTTGCCGCCGTTACGAATTACGACAACGCAGGAAAAGACTATGATTTTTCGGCATTGGACGCTTTTGTTAACAAAGCTGCGGAATACGGAATGTATACTATTTTGGATTTGCACGGAGCATATGGTTCGCAAAACGGACAGGACCACAGCGGACAGATATATGAAAACGTTTCCGACGTCGATTTTTATTCAAACGAAAAAATGATGAATCTTACCGCAAAATTGTGGGGCGCCGCAGCCGAGTATTTTAAAAATAATTCCGCGGTGGCTGGTTATGATATTTTAAACGAACCCGGAGAAAAAGCGGGAACTACTTCGGAAAGACATTGGAATTTTTATGACAAAGTTTATAAATCCATTCGCGCCGCTGGCGATAATCATATAGTCATTTTCGAATCGTGTTGGGATGCGGAAAATCTTCCCATGCCTTCGGTTTACGGTTGGGAAAATTGTATGTATTCTTTTCACCATTATGTAAAGGATAGTTTCAGTTATGAGGAACATTGCAAAGACTGGAACAATAAAATAGCGCAAATTAATTCTGCAAATTTCGGCGTGCCCTTGCAAATGGGTGAATTTACATGTTATAATTCTGTTGAAAAGTGGGAGTATACTCTCAATTTGATGAATTTGCAAGGGTGGCATTGGATTCCCTGGACGTATAAAGTTTGGGGAAAAATGGCTTGGGGCGTTGAGAACATAATAGGAACGAACGAAGAAAAAGTAAACGCCGCGGACGACGAATATGAAGATATCTTAAATAAATTTAAAAAGCTCCGCACGCAAAACGCGCAAAAATATACGTTCGGCGTAACGGGTGAAAACGTTTCCGAGACGGTTAAAACGCTTGCGGATATTTATTCGGAATATTCCAAGGCGCCTGTAACTTATAAAAAACTCGCCGCGGGAAGTTATGAATTTTATAACGACGACGGTTGGTTGAATTTGAAAAATTCGTCCGGTATTAATAAAGCGTTGGTAATTGCAGACGACGCAAACGCCGCTTTAAATATTACCGTTAAAATGCTTTCTTTGAATGACGGTAGTTTCACATTGGCGGCGAGGGGAGAAAACATTCGGTTGGTTAACGTTGGAGAAAAAGTTTTGCTTGCAGCCGACGGTAGCGGGCAGGCGGCTCGTTTTTATGCCGAGCAAAGCGGCGACGGCTTTAAATTTATTTCATACGATACGTGTATGTATCTAAAAGCGGGAAGCGACGGCTTTTTAACGGCGGACGGAACGCGGGGAGAAGCTTTAGTACTTTATAAATAAATTGTAGCGGTTTTTACTTTGCAAAGGGGTAATAAATGAAAATAAAAATATTTACGACGTTAAAAGCGACTTCTTTGCTGTGCGTTATTTTGTTGTTATTCGGGATTTTTTCAGGTTGTGCGCATAAGCATAAGTATGAAAACGGCGTATGCATCGTTTGTAACCAAGAGTGTTCGCATACGTTTTCTAACGGAGAGTGCGGAATTTGCGGTTTGGAATGTAATCACGATTACGAAAACGGAGTGTGCACTGTGTGCTCCTACGAATGCGAGCATAAGTATGAAAACGGCGTATGTTCAGAGTGCAAAATTGTATGCGCTCACAATTATGTTAATAAAGTTTGTACAGTATGCGGATTGCCAAAGCCTCCGCACTACGATTACAAGGCTCATACGGCGGAATCTCTTCCACGAATTAACATTACAACTGCTGACGGTAAAAACGATTGGGCTACGACCTGCCGCATTTTTGATATGAACGATCTGACCAGCAAAGACGACAGACCGTATTATGACTGTAAAATATCCGTTGACAATTGTGAGAAAGATTACGAGTTAACAAATGTAGTCGCGCAAATAAAAATCCGCGGAAACTATACGGCGAATTATCCGAAAAAGCCGTTTAGAATTAAATTTGATAAAAAACAGAAAATGCTGGGATTAAACAATGGTGCAAAATGCAAAAGTTGGGTTTTGCTTGCGGATTATAAAGATATGACGTTGGAGCGTAACAGTACGGCGTTTTGGCTTGCAAAACAAATTCTCGGTTCCGATGATTATTACAGTTCTGATTTCAGACAAGTGGAAGTATTGTTAAACGGCGTATATTGGGGTGTTTATCTTCTTGCCGAACAGCAACAGGTTAACGAGAACCGCGTTAATATCACAGAGCCGGAGGAAGGAGATACGGGCGCTTACATAGGATATTTTATAGAATTCGACGGCTACTATAATTTTGAAAGGGAATCGGAGAGGTTTTATTGTAATTATAACAATTTTGCAAGACTTAAAGTAAGAAACGGCGGATATGTTTCTCCTCCGGGGAATATCGGTTTCGCCATTAAAAACGACGTTTATTTCGACGAAGGTTTTGAGAGCGACTGCGTACAAAAAATATTTATACAGAAATATATAAATCTTCTTTATAAGCTTTGTTACGACGCGGTTTACAAACATGAATATTACGCCTTTAATGAGATGAAAACCGAGCTTATACCCTATACTCCCGTAACCGATAATCCAGTTAAAGAAACCGTTTCCAAAGTAATAGATATAAGAAGTCTTGTCGATACTTATATTCTGAACGAAATTGTATGCGACGCGGATATTGCGTGGTCTAGTTTCTTAATGGATGTTGATTTCGGTTATGGCGGCGACGGGCTGTTGCGGTTCGAAGCTCCTTGGGATTTCGATTCGGCTCTCGGTTTGAAAGACAGTTGCGCAAGCGGCAAAGGATTGTTTGCGGCAAACAGCAATAATCCTTGGCTTGTGTTGTTCATAAACGAAGATTGGTTCTGGAACGGTATAAAAGAAAAGTGGCAGGAATTAAAAGAAGCTGATTTTCTGAACAGAACTTTAGATTACGTAAACGGTTTAAAGACGATTAACGCAGACGAATATGGAAGGAATTTTGACAAATGGACTTTCCATATCGACGGGGAATGCAATTCCATGGCGGCGCAAGTAAAAAATCATGAAGAAGCGGTTGCCTACTTGTGTAATTGGATAAATATAAGATTTAATTATTTGGATAGTCAATGGTGAACATGAAAAATTTTTATTTAAAAAAATTAACGGCTGCAATTTTAACAGTTGCGACGGCAACGGCAATTTTATTGCCGCTATCGTCTTGTTTAAAGCCGATAAAAAAACCCGAACTCCCCAAATGGGATTCAAACGTGACGTTAAAAGACGGCGGCGCGGAAATTGTTTGGGACGAGGTTCCTTCGGCGGTTTCATATAAAGTGTATTACAGTCCTGGGCGTTTCGGAGAATATTCTTTTATTCGTTCGCTTACGGAACTTTCGTATTTCGGAGAGGACGAATACGGTTATTACCGTGTTGACGCGGAGAACGCTGACGGTGAAGTTGTTTCTTCAGAGTTATATTCTTACGATTTGGATACGTTCGGTGAAAACGTTAGAGTTTATTCTCCTGACGACAATCAAACGGAAATTCAGGAGGATATTGACGAATTCCGTTATTCTACCGGTCAATTTTCTGATAAGAGATTTGCCGCGCTTTTTAAAAAAGGAAAGTATAATTCTCTTGATTTGGTAATGCGTTATTATATGACTTTTTCGGGTATGGGTAATTTACCGACCGATGTGGAAATAGGAAAATTTAACACTCACGGAGAACTCAGCGGTGGTAACGCTACCTGTAATTTCTGGTGCGGAATAGAGAATATCACTGTAAACGATACTGTTCAGTGGGCAGTTTCTCAGGCAACTAGTTTTCGTCGCATGAAAGTTAACGGAGGTATGTTTCTGACCGATCAAAACGGCAAAACCGCCTGGGGGTCGGGAGGTTTTATCGCTAATACTTTGGTCACGGGAACTTTGGATTCTGGTAATCAGCAGCAGTGGATTACGCGCAATTCGCAATGGGGAACTTGGCGTAACGGTGATATAAATATGGTCTATGCCGGTTGTGAAGGAAAGTTTGCGGACGCCGGCTACGTTTGGCCCGAAAAGCGTATAACCACGCTGGAATATACTTCGGCTATGAGAGAAAAACCTTATTTGGTATTCGACGAAGATTATTATGTGGCTTTCCCCGAATTAAAAGAAAATTCAAAAGGTTATTCGTGGGAAACCGACGAAAACGCGCTTTTATCAATTGAAGAATTTTATGTGGCAAGGGCGGATAGGGATACTTCCGAAACTCTTAACGCAGCGCTTGAAAACGGAAAGCATTTATTGTTTACCCCAGGTATATATGCGATTGACGGTCCGTTAAATGTAAAAAATCCGAATACCGTTTTGCTGGGTATGGGGCTTGCAACGTTAAAGCTTACCGATAAAAATACAGATACGGCGATAAGAATAAGCGACGTAGACGGCGTGAGTGTGTACGGACTCATGATAGACGCGGGCAAGCGTTCGAGAACGCTTATGGAAGTAGGCGAAAATAAAACGGGCGTTTCGCACGTGGAAAATCCCGTTGTAATCGGTGATATGTATTTCCGTATAGGCGGCGCGGGAGATGGTAGTACCGCGGTTGATAAAGCTTTGATAATTAATTCAAACAATGTAATAGGCGATAATTTTTGGGTATGGCGCGCAGACCACGGAAATAAAGGCACCGTAGGTTGGGAAATCAATAAAGCAGTTAACGGAGTAATAGTAAACGGCGACGACGTTACCGTTTACGGGCTCATGGTTGAACATTTTCAGGAATATCAAACAATATGGAACGGAGAAAACGGTTTAACCGTATTTTATCAGTCTGAAACGCCTTACGATCCCCCTGAACAAAAGGTTTGGAAAAGCGAGTGGAACGGAACGGTTTACGAGGGCTGGGCAAGTTACAAAGTTGCTGACAAAGTGCAAAAACATAGGGCGAGAGGCGTCGGAGTTTATTATGTGGCGAGTAAAGGATTAAACAATATGTTTAATCTGGACCACGGAATAGAAGCGCCTTCCAATTCGGGAATAGATCTGGAACATATGGCTATCGCTAATTTTCTCACTAACGGAGGAGGAATACGTCATATTGTTAACCAATACGGTAAAGAACTTTTTGTAGCGAACGGAACAAAGAATCAATGGACGTCGTTCAAAGGCGGCATCGCGGTAGAATAAATGATATTTAAATTTGTCGCTTTAGTAAAGATTTTTGTGTATCTTATTTGAAATATATTAGTCTAAGCGTTAAATTCTATTTATTAATTCGGCATAAAATAAATTACCCCTATTGTATAGGGGTAATTTATTTTTCTGCTTATTGCGCATACTTAATCTATGCGCACCATACTTCACAGCGATTTGAATAATTTTTACGCTTCTGTGGAATGCAACCGCCGTCCCGAAATAAGAAATAAGCCCGTGGTGGTCGTGGGAGCAAAGGAGGACAGGCACGGCATAGTTCTTGCTAAGAACATAATTGCAAAACAGTTCGGCGTAAAAACTGGCGACGTGTATTGGCAGGCGCGCCAAAAATGCGGCGCGGGGTTAGTGGAGGTGGAAGCCGAATTTTCGGCGTATATAAAAGCTTCCAAGCAAGTGCGTAAAATTTACGAAGACTATACGGACAGAATAGAGGCTTACGGCATAGACGAATGTTGGCTAGACGTAACGGAAAGCTTAAAGCTGTTCGGCGGAGGCCTTAAAATCGCCGAGGAAATACGCCGCCGCGTGAAAGAGGAAACAGGACTTACCGTGAGCATAGGCGTAAGCTGGAATAAAATTTTCGCAAAGCTCGGCTCGGATATGAAAAAGCCTGACGCCGTAACCGAAATAACTCCGGATAATTATAAGGAAAAGGTTTGGCGGCTGCCCGTGGAAGAATTACTGTACGTTGGCAACGCCACAAAGAGAAAATTAAACGGCATCGGAATAAAAACTATAGGAAACCTCGCAACCGCGGGCGAAAGCACGCTTGAAAATCTGCTCGGTAAGTGGGGTGTTTATCTTCATACTTTCGCAAACGGCAAAGATCAATCGCCCGTTTCCTTAATAGGCGAGGAGGAATCCATAAAATCTATAGGCAACAGTTTAACGGTGTACCGCGATCTTGTCGATAACGACGATACGGAACCTGTTATCTGGTTGCTTGCCGATTCCGTGAGCGCCAGAATACGGGAGGCAGGTTTGAACGGCGCGCGAACCGTCCATTTATACGCGCGGTCGAGCAAGTTATCGGGTTATGGAAAACAGGGCAAAATGCCTCGTCCGTCCGCGCATATGCGCGATATAGCCAAAACGGCTTTCAGACTTTTTAAAGAGGTATACGATTGGGCTGATCCCGTCCGGAGCGTAGGAATAGCGGTAACCGATTTTGTATTCGGCGATGAACAGCTTGATTTTTTCGGGGATTTTGAAAAGGACGAAAAGCAAAAACGGCTGGACGCGGCGGTGGATAAGCTTAGAATAAAATACGGTAACGGCATCATACAGTCGGCGGTAGTTTTCAAAGACGCTAAACTACGTTCCCTTAACATAAAAGGCGAACATACAATTCATCCGTATTCGTTTTTCAAAAATAAAAAATGACAAGCATTTGATGTTTTCTTGTGCATTAACAACCCTATGGTTGTATAAAAACAATAAAAGAGCTTCTGTACAAAATACAGAAGCTCTTGCTTTAATACTATACTTGTTGCTTTATTTCGTCATTGCTTCCTGAACAGCGACTGCAACGGCAACCGTAGCTCCGACCATGGGGTTGTTGCCCAACACGAAGACAATACTCTAATCGTCATTTACTATCATTTTCTATCATTTATAGCGGCTAAAATAGTTTGTTTAGCTGATATATATTCATTTTTTATCATTAGGTTTCATTTGCTGTCGTTTGCTGTAATGCGTGCAGTGGCAACAAAATGTACACAACCTTTGCGTTATTTCGTAGTTAAGTTGTTGCAAATATCTTACTCATAATTCCTGTGCCCTTTTCGCTAATCCTTTTAGTCAAGTGCTGATAGAATTTAAGAGTAGTATATATGTCTTTGTGTCCCATTCTTTCTTGCACATACTTCGGCGGCACATCGTTCTCTGCAAGTATTGTAGCGTGAGTATGTCTCAAAGAGTGGAAAGTAAATTCGGGATAGTTCATTTTGTGATGGATAATAGAAGCGGTGTGCTGCATTGTTCTTGGCTGTATATACGTTCCGTTTTCCCTTATGCAGACCAACTCTATAGGTGTGCCTTCTTTTGCGTTTATAGCCCGCTTATTGCTCTCGTAGAGCTCGGTGTACAACTCGGCGTAATAAGTCTTAGCCTTAATCTGTTTGTCTTTAAGACGAGCAAATATCGCAACCAATTCATCGTCAATTTCTATCGTTCGGAAAGAATCGTATTTCGGTGCGGTGAAGTACCAACACTGCATCTTGTCATCCCATTGAACTTGCTTGTTTACTGTGAGAG
>CATKAP010000230.1 GCA_949746255.1 uncultured bacterium | reverse complement strand
TCCTTGTAGTCCTCGCTGTTCATCAGCGCAACGGTGTCATTCAATTTCATTTCCCATCGTCCTTTCTGGTGTAGTAGTAGGTCATAATAGACCCGTAGCTGGTGCAATAGAGAGCCAGCAGCTCAGGGGCCGGCTGGTGGTCGCTGAACAGCAAGGCCAAAAGCCCCACCGTCATAGCGATGGTGACGATGCTCTTCACATCAATGAGCTTTGCGATCTTCTCCTTCACGGTAATTCTCCTTTCATCCTACTTTGCGTTCCAGGTCCTCGATGCGGTGATTTGCCACCTTGATCTTCTCCTCCATCAGCTTGTCGTTGTCCTCCAGGCGGTAGGTGCGCTCGACAACCTGATTGTGCTTGTTGACCTTCTCTTCCAACTGCTCCAGACGGTAGGCAATCAGAGCAGAGGTCTTTCGGTTCGAGAAATACACCCCGGCCATAGTCCCAACGAGAGACAGGAGGGCGACGATAATGGTATCGCTCACAATGTTTCACCCCCGTGCGGTTTTCTATCTAAAGCATAGCAGGCATTTTCCCAGATTGCGTCAACAATTCCGATAAAATTTTGAAAAGGAGACAGTACAATGAAAAAGAGATTTAGTTTTGCGGCGGGTATGCTCACCATGGCGCTGCTGTTCGGGATGGTAGGACCGGCCTATGCCGCCTACCAGAAGCAGGCCACGCTCTACTTCCCCGGCATCCAGATCGTCCTCAACGGCGAGCCGGTCACGCCAAAGGATGCTGCCGGGAACACGGTGGAGCCGTTCACCATCGACGGCACCACCTATCTGCCGGTCCGAGCGATTGGAGAGGCCCTTGGCCTGGAGGTAGGATGGGACGGTAGCACCAACACCGTGACCCTTACCTCCCCGGCGGACGAATGGGAAAACTATATCGTCTGCGACTGTTACGGAGACTTCTCCGTGCCGTCCCTGGAGAACGTCGTGGGAACTGCCGCCCTTGTGGATGTGTACGAGTTAAGCACCGGCGACGGCGTTCTTTACACCTATTCCCCCGACGCTTTCAAGCCTGGGAAGATCGACACCTTTGCCGAGGAATACCTGGACCTGCTCATGCAGTATGGATTTGAGATAGAGAGGGTGTCCGAGGATAAGACCGTCTACTGCAAGGACGCTATCAGCGGCATCACGGTGGCTCTGTACTGGGAGGTGGAGCATCACAATTTCTGCGTCCTCCTGATGAACGTGCAGGATAGCAAAGCCTCCGGCATTGA
>CATKAP010000229.1 GCA_949746255.1 uncultured bacterium | reverse complement strand
GAATTAAAAATTACATATACTGACGAAACTGTTTATATGATCGGCGGCGCGGAACTTTCTTTTAAGGGTGAAACGGATATTTAATTTAAATAAAATATAACTAAAAATTACGGCGCAAATCTTGCATTTGCGCCGTAATTATGATATAATATCATAGAATTTTGACTAATGATAAAAAAGCTTAATGCGATAGGAGAGAATTTTTATGACAAAGTACATTTTCGTAACGGGCGGCGTGGTTTCCGGTTTGGGAAAAGGTATTACCGCGGCGTCGCTCGGCAGACTTTTAAAGTGCAGAGGTTATAAAGTTGTTTCTCAAAAGCTTGACCCTTATATTAATATAGACCCCGGTACCATGAGCCCTTTCCAGCACGGCGAAGTATACGTTACCGAGGACGGCGCCGAAACCGATTTGGACCTCGGACATTACGAGCGTTTTATCGACGAGAATTTGAATAAATATTCCAACCTTACCACAGGTAAGGTATATTGGAACGTTTTAAATAAAGAACGTAACGGCGAATACCTCGGTCAAACCGTGCAGGTAATTCCTCACGTAACCAACGAAATTAAAACGTTTATTTACAACGTGGGTAAAACGTCGTCCGCAGACGTGGTAATTACGGAAATCGGCGGTACCACTGGCGACATAGAAAGTCAGCCTTTTATAGAGGCAATCCGTCAGGTGGCGCGTGAAGTAGGCAGAGATAACTGCTGTTTTATACACGTTACTTTGGTTCCTTATATTTCCGGTTCGGAAGAGTTCAAATCCAAACCCACGCAACACTCCGTTAAAGAATTGCAGGGAATGGGTATCGCGCCCGATATAATAATCGCGCGCGTTGACGCGCCTATGCCTGTCGACGTGAGAGCGAAAATAGCAATGTTCTGCAACGTGGAGCCCGAGTGTTGCATAGAAAACATGACTATGCCCGTACTTTACGAATGCCCCATAATGCTTGAAGAAAGTAATTTTTCGGAAATTGTCTGCAAAAGATTAAAGCTCGCGCCAGGCGTTATTGATTTAACCGAGTGGAATAAAATGCTCGAAAGAATCCGTTCCCGCGAAAAAACCGTAAAAATCGCGCTGTGCGGTAAGTATGTTCAGCTTCACGACGCATATCTTTCGGTAGCCGAGGCTTTGGCTCACGCCGGTTACGAAAACGCCGCAAAGGTGGAAATAAAATGGGTGGATACCGAAGAACTCACCCGCGAAAACGTCAAAAAACAACTTAAGGACGTAGACGGAATTATAGTACCCGGCGGTTTCGGTAACCGCGGCATCGAAGGAATGGTGCATTGCGCGGAATATGCCCGCGTTAATAATGTTCCTTATTTCGGCATATGTTTAGGTATGCAGACGGCGGTTATCGAATATGCGAGAAACGTTCTTAAATATTCGGACGCCAATTCTTCTGAATTCGAACCTAATTCCAAGCATTGCGTAATAGACCTTATGCCCGACCAATACGGCGTTAAAATGGGCGGTACTATGCGCTTGGGCGCGTATCCCTGCAAGGTTATCGGTAAAATAATGAAAAAATCTTATGCGGCTGACGAAGTTTCGGAACGTCACCGTCACAGATACGAGTTCAACAACGAATTCAGAGAGGAGATAGAAAAAGGCGGAATGGTTATAGCGGGAACTTCGCCTGACGGAACGCTTGTCGAAGCCGTGGAAATTCCTGCTAACGATTTTTATATCGGCGTACAATTTCATCCCGAATTTAAATCCCGTCCACAGTCGGCGCATCCGGTATTCCGTGAATTTATAAAAGCGGCTCTGGATTTTAAGTCCGCGAAAAAATAAAAATCGTGGCGGGTTAAAGGAGTTATATGTATTTTAACGACAATTTCAACTCGCTTACTGAAAATTATCTTTTTGCGGAAATTGCGGAAAGAATTAAAAAATATACAACCGAAAATCCTGAAAAAAAAGTGCTTAAAATGGGTATAGGCGACGTAACGTTGCCGCTTGTTCCCGCCGTGACAGAGGCTATGCATAAGGCGGAGGACGAAATGTCGCAAGCTTCTACTTTCAGGGGATACGGACCTTATGAAGGATATTCTTTCCTGCGTGAGGCAATAAAAAATTATTACGGAACTTTCGGCGTAAAGCTTAACGCGGACGAAATTTTCGTTTCGGACGGAGCAAAGTCAGATTTGGGAAACGTGACGGAAATATTTTCTCAAAATAATACCGTACTTATTCCCGACCCGGTTTATCCTGTATATGTTGATTCCAACATAATTGCGGGCAGAAAAATTATTTATACCGCCGCCACGGAAGAAAACGGTTTTTTGCCGCTTCCCGATAAAAAAATCAAAGCTGATGTAATTTATATTTGTTCTCCAAACAATCCTACCGGCGCGGTATATTCGCAAGAAAACCTTAAAGAATGGGTTGATTATGCAAACGCTTCCGGAGCCGTTATATTATATGACGCCGCTTACGAGCGTTTTATATCGCAAACAGAAGCGTCGCGTTCCATATTTCAGATAGAAGGCGCGCGGACTTGTGCAATCGAATTCTGTTCTTTTTCCAAAACCGCCGGATTTACTGGTACGAGATGCGGCTATACCGTTATTCCTAATGAACTTGAACGCGGAGGAATACGCGCAAATTCTTTGTGGTACAGAAGGCAAAGCGTCAAATTCAACGGAGTTCCTTACGTTGTGCAACGCGGCGCGGAAGCTGTTTTTTCAAAAGACGGTAAAGAACAGATTCAACAAAATATAAATTACTACCGCGGTAATGCAGAAATTCTTGCAAATTGTCTTTATAAGCTGGGTATTTGGTATACGGGCGGAAAGAATTCTCCGTATATTTGGTTGAAATGTCCTGAAGGTATGAAAAGTTGGCAGTTTTTCGACAAGCTGTTAAACGAAGCGCAGGTAGCGGGAACGCCCGGCGCGGGTTTCGGAAAAAACGGAGAAGGATATTTCAGACTTACGGCGTTCGGGAGCAGAGAAACCACGACGGAAGCGGCAAAACGAATTGAAAAGTTTTTAAAATAACTGTGCGTATAAACGCATTAATAATATTTACGGTGGAATTATGAATAAACTTACGGAACGCGGCGCGGGAATATTGTGTCATATTTCTTCGTTGCCAAACAAATACGGTATAGGTTCGCTTGGTAAAGAAGCTTACGAATTTGCCGATTTTTTAAAGAGCGCTCATGTTAAATACTGGCAGATACTGCCTCTCGCGCAGACAGGTTACGGCGACAGCCCTTATCAGTCGGTTTGTTGCAATTCGGGCAATCCTTATTTTATCGATTTGGAAGCGTTGCGGGACGAAGGACTTCTTGACGACGACGAGTTAAAAGACAGTGAGATGTCTGCGGAAGCAGTTAATTACGGCGAACTGTATCAAAAACGTTATAATGTTTTACGCCTTGCATACGCCCGTTTCGATATAAAAAATCCCGAATTTTTAAATTTCGTAGAAAGCGGGGAATTTGAAGATTACGCGGTGTTTATGTCGCTCAAATCCCGGTATTCCGGCGCTTTCGATACTTTTCCCGATTCATATAAATATAACGAAAATCTAGCTATAAAGGAATTTAAGGAAACTAATTATAAAAGCGAATACTGTTTTTGGTTATTTTTGCAATTTGTTTTCGCAAAACAATGGTTAAAGCTGAAAGAATACGTGAATTCTCTCGGTATAAGCATAATAGGCGATATCCCTTTGTACGTTGCGTATGATTCTTCCGACGTTTGGGCGCGCCCCGAATTGTTTAAATTGGACAGAGATTTAAAACCCACCGAGGTTGCGGGGGTTCCGCCCGATTATTTTTCAAAGACCGGTCAGCTTTGGGGCAATCCTCTGTATAATTGGGAATTAATGAAAGAGGACGGCTTCGAATGGTGGCTTAACCGGTTGGAAAGGGCGGCAAAACTTTACGACATATTGAGAATCGACCATTTCCGCGGTCTTGAAAAGTATTATTCCATACCCGCCGGCAGCCAAACCGCCGAAGAAGGCGAGTGGAAAGAAGGTCCCGGTAAAGAGTTTTTCGAAGCGGTAAAAGCACGTTTGGGTGAAGTTCAGATTATAGCCGAAGATTTGGGCGTATTGGACGACGGTGTGGAAGAACTTAAAACGTCCGCAGGTTTGCCCGGTATGAAAATAATGCTCTTTGCTTTCGACGGCAAAGAAGATAACGCTTATCTTCCCGCAAACACCGAAAAGTTTTCGGTGGCGTATACCGGCACGCACGACAATGCTACTTCGCTCGGACTTTTAAACAGAATGGACGAAGAACAGTTTAAAGTTTTCAAAAAGAGACTTCGTTCGGCGTTGGCGCAGGAAGACGTTGCATATCCATTCGTTACAAGAGAACAGGCAGTATGGGCTCTTTGTGTTTGCGTGTTGGCTTCGCCCGCAAATACGGCGGTTATTCCCGTGCAGGATTTATGTGTTCTGGACGATAACAGCAGAATGAATATACCTTCCACATCCGAAGGTAATTGGCGGTTCAGATTGGAAAAAATTCCTTCCCGCGAGCGTGCGGCAAGGTTGCGCCTTGCAATTAAAAAATATCAAAGGTAAATTAAAAGGATACGAGAAAGGTTTCGTATCCTTTTGTTTTGTATTAAAAACTGCCGACTATAGATTTATGTCGGCGGTCTTATTTTAAGCGTTGTCGAACAATCTTACGCACAAAACGGTCATATCGTCGTTTGCTACGCGGTTTACGTTTTCAAGCGCGCCGTCCAAAATTTTATCGGCGAGATTCTGCGGGTTTAAAGGTTTTAATTCGCGTAAAAATTCGTACAGCTCGGTATAAGAAGGGAACGCCGAAGTAATTCCGTCGCTCATAAATACCACAATGTCTCCGCCTTTTAATGTTTCGGAGCAAACGGCCGGTTTAAGACTGTCCAGAATACCGAGAGGAAGAGAGGAGTTTTCCAAAACTTTTATTTCTCCTTCGCGCATTATAACTCCTGCGGGCGAACCTATTTTAACGAAATCCGCGCGTCCGCTGTTTAAGTCTATTGCGGCGATATCCAAACAAGTGAAACGTTCGTCGCGGTTGAAAGTCAATAATTTATTAATAGTGTTAAGAACTGGTTCTTGCGGCATTTCGGCTCGGTAAAACGCTTCGATCAAAGATATTGCGGCTTCGGAAACTTTGTGTGCGTAGACGCCGCTTCCCATGCCGTCGGAAAGCGCCATCAAAAAGGAATGACCGTTTATTTTAATGACTGAGTGTGTGTCTCCTGAAATTTTTTCGCCGTTTTTAATGGAGTAAGCAACGCCGAAAGCAGCGTCCAACTTAGGCGGCGCGCCGAATACAAGACAACTTTTTTCACCGTCGTAATGCAATTTGTCCTTTAAAACATACCGCCGTTTCAAAGTTTCGGAAATAATTTCGCACATCGCTTTTCTGTCCGTTTTTCCCACCGTTACGGCCAAAACTTCTTCGCCGTCGTCTCCGTCCAAATATAGTTCCGGACAAGAAATTCCGCGTGCGGAAAGAGCTTTTTTAACTTCTTCCGCGGCGGCGGAAAGTTCTTTTTGGGAGCGGCTCATTGCCACTGCGCAATCTTTCATTACTTCGGCTACGCCGCGCGCCTGTTCGGCAAGAAGTTTTCTGCCGGAACGCGCGTTTTCCGTTTCCAGCATATACCTTCTGTACTCTGCAAGCAACGCGTTTAAAGCGGAGAGTATTTCCGAAGGATGAGAACAGTTAACCGTTATTTCGGAGGGCAGGTCTATAAGGTTTACTTTGCCTTTCATTGCGCCCGCTTCCACAAGTTTTTTAAAGCCGGAATATACGCTTGTGTAACCGCAGGTTTTGGCTTTTTCACAATTTAAACAG
Organism: uncultured bacterium; assembly: GCA_949746255.1. Classification (GTDB taxonomy): domain Bacteria; phylum Bacillota; class Clostridia; order Christensenellales; family Borkfalkiaceae; genus Coproplasma. Next base: position 2,114 of record CATKAP010000229.1, on the reverse strand, counting down.
CATTTATCCTTGAGTTCCAAATACATTCTTTCGCGTACTTCGTTTTCGTCCGCGTTTTCGTCGAGAGAAGTAAAGGCGCATTCTATTTCGCGGAATACTTCCGATATTCTGTAAAGTCTTTCACCCGCGCGCTTGCGCGTGCGCATAACCGCGGTATCGGGTAAAATTTCCGTGACCAGCAATCGTTTTTTGAGGTTGTCGAAGTAAGACGCTTTCGGAAGCGAAGGAATAAAACACGCAAAGAACAGCAGAACGGCATATAATACGATTAAGGGAACGGGACAGATAAAACAGCCCGTTTTATACATATATGCCGCAGTGAGCGGCGCGCAAACGGCGCCAGCGGCAAATCTTCCCATGCCCGAAAACAGTAAAGAGGTAACCGATATAAGCACGAAAGCGGTAAGAGGTTCGGGGTTTAATGTGATAAATGCGGGAGGCACGGCTACGGCGAGCGCGACGATAAGAGCGGCGGGCGAGCGTGTAAGTCTTACGGAACATACCGTAATCATGGCGGCGAAACAATAGTACGCCGCTTGTCCGGCGAGCGAATAAAGTCCCGCGCCGCATACTGCGTAAGTTACGCCTATGCAAACAAGTTCGTCCTCCTTAAGTCTGCAGCGTTCCACTCTGAATAAAACTGCGTAAACGCTTTTAATACAAAAAAAGGTGAAAAGCAGTACAACCGCAGCGGCAATTGCTTTCATAGCGTACTCGTTGTCTGAAAATATTCCTTCCGCGCCCGTCCACGGTGCAAAAACTACATAGGGCGCAAGCGCTATAATAATATAAATTAAGCCTTCCGCGCGTATTTTTCTGCCCGTTCTGCGATACAAAAATACGATAACGCTCAAAAAAGCCGCTTCGAACAAGCTTAAAATACTGCTTGTTAAGTTTAAATTTACTATTGCGGCAAGTATGTAAATTACGGGCGTTACTATAATGTTCGTTCCGCATAGCAGCATCGAAAAAAGTAACCCTAAAGATAAGGGTACGCCTTTTACGGCGCAATTTGCAAATACTGCCGCCGCAGCATATATAGCGTATAAGAGTACGCTTTTTAAATTGATTTTTAACGGCATACCGCCATTATATAATATGCGTTGTTAAATAATTTGTCGTTTAACGCTGTAAATGGTCGTTTAGGGTAATTTTTAAATTTTGTGTAATTTATTGCAAAATACTGAGATGAATGATATAATCAAAGTGGGTAGAATATATGAAATCAAAAAAATTATTGTTAAAATTCTTAATTTTGGCTTTGGTAATTTGCGGAGTGTTTACGCTGACCTCTTGCGTGACCTCGGCGTTTATGGGCGGCGTGTTTGCAAAAACGTGCGGCGGAGGCTTTACTAAAAACGACGTGATAGAGTATGAATTGAACGAGGACGAAAAGAGCTATACTCTTTCGTATGTGCCGAGCAGCATTCAAGAGGTTATAATTCCCGAAAAATATAAGGGATTGCCAGTAACCAAAATAGGAAGATTGGCGTTTGTCAGATATAACAGCGTGGCTTGCGGGCAGGGCTCCTACATTGGAATGGAGCTTAATAAACTTGTAATTCCCTCTTCCGTGCTCGAAATAGAGGACTACGCTTTTATGAACGAAGAGTTGGGAGCGGCAGAGGAAACATCTGGCTACAGGATATCTTATGGCTCTATAGATAAGCTATATTTTAACGGCACGGCGGAGCAGTGGTGCAATATAACCTTCGGTTGTTCGCCCTTTTCCCATGAAACGCAATTATTTATGAACGGTTCTTTGGTTACCGATTTTATCGTTCCTCAATCGGTAACGGTTATCGGTGAAAATGTTTTCTGCCGATATTCTGGATTGAAAACCTTAACGTTGCACGGCGGGGTTACGGAAATTTGCAAATCCGCTTTTCAAGGTTGCAAAAACCTTGAAACGGCTTTCCTTTCGGACAGTAGATTGAAAATAGGCGATTTGGCTTTTGCCGGTTGCGAAAGTTTAAGTAAGGTTACATTAGAGGGTGTTCTTTCGGATATAGGCGGCGGTGCGTTTGCTTAACCTCGTTAGAACACCTTTTTATAGTAAAAATAGCCATTTTACCCTTAAATCTCCACATAGACAAGCATATTGCGAGTGCCTT
>CATKAP010000228.1 GCA_949746255.1 uncultured bacterium | reverse complement strand
GGCTAATAATGCTTACAGGGTTTGTCATTGGCGCAAGAAAAGTGTCCTTTACCCCTAAAAGCACAATTCCCCTGGACCCCCTTTGGACTGCGCTTTTCCCCCGGTCGATAAAATAAATGTTAATTTCCGGTGCTTTCAGTTCCATGCTCTTCCTCCTTGTTTTTTATTAAATTGAAATCTAATTCTTTTGCGATTTCCCCTTCCGGCTCTGGCGTTGTATTTTCGTAAAAGTCAAACTCCACGCTTATCTGCAGAATATCTTCCTTCTGCCCAACATAGTCATAGGTTAATTCGCCTACCGCCAGCCTCCTGTCCTGTACGGCAAAGACCATGCCAAAGGCTTCTTTCACTGTGTCCACAAACCGTAACTGCTCCAACTCTTCCGGCGTTTCCTGGAAAAATGTTATTTTTATTGTAAAGCCGGATTTTGCAAAGTTCCGCGTCTCCCGGAGGAACGGCTTTGGAACGATTTCCACAAATAAAGAGGGCGCGTCATAGCCCTCCGTAACCTCTTTTCCGTAGATTTTTAACCCTGTTGCCTCTCTTAATAGTTCATTCGCCGCTATTTTTATTTCAGCCTGCGACAGCATTACAAATCATGCCCCCTTAACACCTGATCACACAATGTTTCAAACCGTTGCGGCAAAATATCCTCGTATTCGTTCCTGGTTCGCTCCATCATGTGTTTCCCTGGGACGAACCCCACCGTCTGGCCGCCCCTCACAAGGTTATGGCCGTTTTCCACCAGATGAAAATGCCTTGCGCTGTTATAGACAAGCGCAAGGCTTGCAGCCCCATCTTCCCGCATTTTAATTCCAAATTTGCGCCGCAACTTTGTTTTTGCGTCTCCTCTGTGCTCACTCCCATCCGGAGTTTTATCCCTTACGGACTTCCGAAATTCCTTGGCAATCCCTTTCAATCCCTCCCGCATTGTTGCCGGATATTCCCCGATCGCCGCCGTTAAATCCCTCTCCAACTCCTCCAGGCCTTCCATGGTAAAATTAAAGTCGCTCATTCCATCACCGCCTATTCCGCCTCCACTTTCCGTTTATCTTCTATTTTTTCTGTGCACAATATTTCCAGCATTTCATTTCCTTCCCGGATGTTCCGGATTGATATAATATTAAACAATCTGTCTTTATACTTTATGTACATGTCCTCCGTTATGCCCTTCTGGTATCTTACTGTTACAACATAAGTGAGTTCCGGCCGCTCTTTGCCCGCTTCCAGATATTCTTTCCCGCTTTTCGGCTCCACGCTTCCCCACACTGTCCGGAAAGGCCTCAATTTCTGGCATAATTGTTTTAATTCATTTTCTTCCTCCGAGAATTTGCAGAATGTAACCCGCTTATTTGTCCTTCCAATGTCCATACCGCCTCCCTCTTTATAATTGCAATTGCAGCATTATGGATTGTGTGCTAAAGGTAAATTCATCTGGCACGGCTCCACTAAGGCTTTTGTTTCTCGGCGCTGCCGATCTGTTTTCGTACCAATAAGCGATAAGCAAATTCAGATAAATCTTTTCCAATTCATATTTGATTTCATTCCCTGCTTCGTCCCGTTCCGGGTACTCTTTGCCTGTCGCATTCTTTAAATACGCCTCCGCCGCCGCTATGAGTGATTCAATCAATGCGTCATCCTC
>CATKAP010000227.1 GCA_949746255.1 uncultured bacterium | reverse complement strand
TCAATGATTTGTACAGGGAACTGACTACGGATAGGAAGAGAGAGGTTTCTTCTACGGAAACACAGGTTGCTGTCAGGGAAATTGTTAGGATTATGGAAGAAAATTTAACTCTCAATTCTTCTACCTTGAAATATTGGGAAATGATTATAAATGTTTACTCTAATGTTTATGTCAGGAGTATAACTGATACGAGGTATGGGGATGTGGCGGCGGATTATATTGTGGGGGCGTTTCGGTGTTATATGGGAAAACAGGACAAAGACAAAAAACTGTAATATCTTAGGTATCATAATTCCCTGAAGTATCCATTTATCAATACTTTCAAGGAATTATTTACCCTTAATAATCTACTATAAATTCAATTTTTCTATCCATTCAGAAGCACTTTTAAAATTTGAAAAATATTCTCCAACCTCTACTTCATGGCTACTATCTATTTTATTTTGAGGGATAAATAATGGTTGATACCAATAATGTTTATTATAATCTTCTAATGCAATAAGCATCATAGCAGAAAAAGTTCCTGTCACCCTTCTATCTTTATGATAGCACAATTTAATTGTCACTGTTTCCCCAACACGAATCTTTTTATCATAAAATTCCAAATAACTTATCAATCCCATATTTGCCAATTTCTTAGCATTTGCACAGGTAAATATACAAGTGTCTCTTTTATAAGTTGAAATAAGGCTTAGTCTGACAATATCTGTCTTACCCGTATTTTTTAATGTATATATAACACAGCACCATTCTTTTGGATTTAAATCTTCTTCTCTAAATCTACCCACATAATTGACTTTATCAATTTCTTCTATATGCGCTATAAATAACTCAATATCACATTTTAGCTTAATACCATATCCCACACGAAATAAATAGTCCTTATAATCAACAATATCAAATTCCGGACGATTTTCAAATCTCTTTTTTCGTTCATATTGTCTTTCTTTTACATCTTCCTTCCGCTCTTTACGTATATTTAGTAACCATGTAATAAAACCAGTTGCAACGGATCCTATAATTGCTCCTATAATTGTGCAAATAATATTTTCTGACATTGATTCCTCCGAAACTAATGTTTTAGCATTTTTCAGTTATTACATTTATCCACATTTTATCATTCCGCTCTTTTCTCGCATCTTCTGTCACAAAGCATTCTATTATTTCAAGACCTTTCTGCTTAGAAAAAATTTCTCTCATCTCTTTTTCCGAATAATCATTAAAAAATCGTCCGTCTGCAAAGCGTTCTTGGCTCCCCAGTTTATAAGAAGCATATAATATCCCATTTTTCTTCAATGCCCTGCACAATTT
>CATKAP010000226.1 GCA_949746255.1 uncultured bacterium | reverse complement strand
GGTATGCCGTCTTTATTGCGTTTGAAATCGATTATTCTGTATTTGGTTCTGTTTCCGCCGCCGATGTGGCGAACGGTTATTTTACCCTGATTGTTTCTGCCGCCCGACTTACGCTTATCGTGCAATAAACTTCTTTCGGGTTTATCGCCGGAAAGCTCCGTATACGCGCTTACCGTCATAAAACGGCGCGCGGGGGAGGTGGGTTTGTACCTTTTAATAGCCATTTTCTGCCTCCTTACGACAACGAGTTGAAGTATTCAATCGCCTTGGAGTCAGCCTTGAGCTGAACGATTGCCTTCTTATAGTCGGGGGTATAGCCCTCGTATTTACCCATTCTCTTCTTTTTGCCCTTGCAATTAACGGTGTTAACGCTTTCCACTTCTACGCCGAAAAGCTTTTCTACCGCAGCTTTAATCTGTTTTTTATCGGCGGATTTCAGAACGATAAAAGAATATTTTTTCGTCGCTATTCCGTCGTAACCTTTTTCCGTGAGGAGCGGTTTTAAAATTATATCTTCGGCAAACATTATTCTCCGTAGACCTCCTCTATTTTCTTTACAGCCGCTTTGGTCATAACCACTTTGGCGTTTGCAACAACTTCGTATGTGGAAATCTGAGCTACGGGCAACGTGGAAAGTTTCTGAATGTTTCTCGCCGCGAGAATTACCTTTTCATCGTTGTTATCCATAACTACAACCGCGGTTTTATCGAGATTCAGCGCCTTCTGGAAAGCTACCATTTCCTTGGTTTTTCCGTCTTTAACGTCAAGGCTGTCCACAACTACGAATTCGCCGTCCGCAACCTTTTTGGAAAGAGCGGAAATCAAAGCCGCAACTTTGGCCTTTTTATTCATGTCTTTGGAGAAATCGCGGCTCTTGGGTGCGAACACTACGCCGCCTTTTATCCACTGGGGCGCCCTTATGGAACCCTGACGGGCGTTACCCGTACCTTTCTGTCTCCAAGGTTTTTTACCGCCGCCGCGAACTTCCGTACGCGTCAACGTGGATTTGGTGCCCTGTCTTTCGTTTGCAAGGCGGGTTACGACCGCCTGATGAATGAGCGCTTCGTTATACTCGGCGCCGAACACCTTGTCGCTTAATTTCATTGTGCCGGCTTCGCTGCCGTCAAACTTATAAACTTTTACGTTAGGCATATGTCGGTACCTCCTTACTTAACGGTGTCGTTGATAGTAACGACACTTCCGTTCGCTCCGGGAACCGAGCCTTTTATAAGCAGGCAGTTCCTTTCGACGTCTACTCTTATTATTTCAAGGTTCTGAACGGTCGTAGCCTCGTGACCGTAATGTCCGGGCAGATTCTTATGCTTGAACACGCGCGAAGGATCGCTTATCGAACCCATGGAACCGGGCTCTCTGTGAACGGGGCCCACACCGTGCGTTTCTTTAAGTCTGTGCTGGTTCCAACGTTTGATAACGCCCGTAAAACCGTGACCTTTTGAAACTCCGTGAACGTCAACTTTTTCGCCTGCGGCGAACACGTCCACTTTGATTTCCGCGCCAACCGCATATGCGGTTATATCGGCAAGACGGAATTCCTTCAATACCTTGCAGGGTTTAACGCCCGCTTTTTTAAACTGACCGAGTTCGGGTTTTGTCAAACCCTTTTCTTTCGCCTCGTCAAAACCGAGCTTCAAAGCGGCGTAGCCGTCCTTTTCAACAGTTTTGATTTGAACTACGGGGCAGGGACCGGCTTCTATTACCGTTACGGGTATTACCTTGCCCTCCGGCGTAAAGATTTGCGTCATGCCCGCTTTACGCCCGATGATTGCTTTATTCATTGATAAAGTTCTCCTTCAAAAATTATTTTTAAGATACCGCGCAAAACCGTTCCGCCGTATTTTTCCGTCGTCTGTTTTCCGTAGAGTATCGAATTAACTTAAATTTTAATAAACTTTCCCGTTCTTTCGCCTGAACAAGCCGCGCGCCGGTTAAAGCTTGATTTTGATATCAACGCCCGCGGGAAGATGTACTGTATCCAAAAGTTTGGCGTTGGGCGTATATATGTCGATTATTCTTTTATACGTGCGCTGTTCGAACTGTTCGCGGCTGTCTTTATATTTGTGCGGGGAACGAAGAATGGTTACAATCTCCTTTTCCGTGGGAAGGGGTATCGGTCCCGAAATTTTTGCGCCGCCTTTTTTCATAGTCTCCACGATGCGCGCAGCAGCCAAATCCACAAGTTCGTGGTCGTAAGCCGCAAGTTTGATTCTTATTTTCTGTCCTGCCATTTTATAACTCCTTTTTATACTAACTTGAATTTCGTTGCGTTTTGGTTCGGTCGATTAAAATTTATCGTTTATGTCAACTTAACCGTGTGTGTCGCGGCGCGGAGCGTTAAAAAAACACCCGTCGGTGTTCTCCGTTAAAGCCACGGTTAGTCGCAGAGGTCGCGCCCCTACATTTGTCAGCGCAAATTATCTGTCCGCGGGAGCTTTATCCGCCGTTTTTCAGTAACTTTGCACCTCAACCCAATCACACTTTTTTTAAACACGCTGAATTATTATATATAATAGAGGAATAAAAGTCAACGAAAATTCACCCGCTTTTTATATGTTTTTTATGATTTTTTGCCGTTTTTGCCTTATTTTTAACGGTTTTTAAAAAATCGCTGTTGAGCGTACAAGAAAAACCCGATATAT
>CATKAP010000225.1 GCA_949746255.1 uncultured bacterium | reverse complement strand
CCGGGGCTCTCGCCCCGGCGGGGTATATACGTTGAATAATAAAAATATATAATAGTAAATAAGTTTAATAATACGTTGCAACTATTTCTTGCGGAGCTTCCGCGGGTTCCAGCTTTTCCGCCTCCAAAACGGGACCTTCGGTCTTATACACCGAATTAAATTCCATTTTGATTTTAGCGGTAACCGTTAGCCAATCGCGGGTTTTGACAGATTTCACAAGCCCGTTTGTCTTTACGGCAAAACCGTCGTACGCTATATCGGCTTCGCAACAAGTCATAATATGCCTGCCCAGAACTATATAACCTTTGGGAACTTTGCCGGAAACAGCCGCCATACCTTTAAAACGTACCGTTTTGCCGATATATGCCGAAGCGTTCTCCGCCATATCGCGGTAAAACCATGCAAAATCCCTGTCGTCTATCTCTATTACCGGCGCGTTAATATCGAAGGGCAAAGGGTCCTCTATTTCGTCGAACTCGGTTTTTCCGCCTATATATTCGTAAACTATATCGGGTCTGCGGGAAACGCCGCGCACAATTTTATGAAACTCCTGTTTTTCGTATTCGCCCTTGAATCGGTTGAAAACAACCATTTGAGTCATCTGTAGTTTATCGAATACGAGCTGGCGCATATTTGCGTTATAATTCAAAAAAGTTGTGGCGTCGGCAAACGTCATAATCTGATTTATTACCCAGCTTTCGGGCATAGCCTCGAAAAACTGCTGCAAAAGCCACGTGCCGTTATATTCCACTATGACGCGTTGAACTTTATATTTTTTCGTAATGCTTTGCAAATTCTTTATATTTAGTTCGTCCGCGCTTTCAAGCGTTACTTTAGCTACGTTTTTTACATTGAACTTTTCTGGTTCGTACTCCTCTTCTCCCTCTTCGCAAACGAGCAGCAACGTACGCTCTCCGTTTTCCATTCTCGGGTCTTCCAACGTTTCCTGTATGAATTTGGTTTTTCCCGATTCCAAAAAGCCGAGAAAAAGATATACGCCTATTTCTTCCTGCATATTTATACCCCGAATAATTCTTTGAGGTTATTTTCGTTTAATTTTGAACCTATCACGCATAATCTGCCCGTATAAGCCGCAGAGCCTTTGCGAACGTCGGCTTCTCCGGGAATATAGTCGAAATGCAACCACTGTCCGTCCGCGCCTGCAACAATTCCCTTTGCGCGCAAAACTGTTCCGAAACGCTTTTCGTCCGCAAGCGCGGCAAGCGCCTTTTCCAATTCTTCTACGGTAAACTTTTTACCCGTTTCAACGCCCCAGCTTGTAAACACTTCGTCCGCATCGTGTCCGTGGTGGTGGTGATGGTGTCCGTGTTCATGGCCGTGACAACAACCGTGTTCGTGTTCTTCGTGCCCGTGACCGCAACATTCGTGTTCTTCAGCTTCTTCATGATGATGGCAACAACCGCCGTGACCGTGTTCGTGACCGTGTTCTCCGTGACGGCCGTGACAGCAACCGTGACCGTGCTCCTCTTCTTCCAATTCGTGAATGGCGTTTTCAAGCGTGGCGGTGTGTTCTATCGCGGCAAGAATTTCTTTTCCGTCCAACTCGTTCCAGGGCGTGGTAACCACAGTGGCGCCGCCGTTATGCGCCCTAACAAGCTCCAGCGCCTCTTTAAGCTTACTTTCACTCGCAACGTCGGTATGACTGAAAACTATGCACGCCGCGGTTTCGATTTGGTCGTTAAAAAACTCGCCGAAATTCTTCATATACATTTTACACTTTGCCGCGTCCACAACCGCGGTAAAACTGTTTATTTTACAATCTTTAAGGTCGGCGCTTTCAACGGCGCGTAAAACGTCGGAAAGCTTACCCACGCCGGAAGGCTCAATTAAAATACGGTCGGGCTTGTACTCATTGTAAACCTTGTTAAGCGCCTCGGCAAAATCGCCCACAAGAGAACAGCATATGCAACCGGAATTAAGTTCGTTTATCTTAATGCCCGCGTCCGCCAGAAAACCTCCGTCTATTCCTATCTCGCCGAATTCGTTTTCTATAAGAACTATTTTTTCACCCGTAAAAGCTTCTTTTATAAGTTTTTTAATAAGCGTGGTTTTACCCGCGCCCAAAAAACCCGAAAATACGTCTATCTTAGTCATAATCAATACCTCGAAAATTTTATTCACACATTATTTATAAACGTGTTTTTTAATATAAAAACCTTTTTTGTAAATATTACGGCGGAACTACCGTTCCGCCGCATTAGTTTAATTCTTTTTATAAGTAAGTTTTCTGAAAGAGCCGTCCTCTTTATGTATCATAATGCGGGCGTCCTGATTTTCCGCGAGAGTCTTACCGTATTCTATCGCTGCCGCTTGAGTATCGAACAATTTTATTGCCTTTGCCCCGCCCTGAAATTTAATCTGCCACTTTCCGTCGTCTTTACGCTTGGAAATATGATAAACTTTATTATCGTCCGCTTTTGCTTCGGGTTTTGCCGCAGGCTTTGCGGTTGCCGGTTTGGAAACGGGCTTCGCAGCCGTTTTTGTTACCGGTTTAACCGTGGGAGCTTTTTTTGCCGCAGGCTTCGCAGCCGCAGGTTTAGCAACGGGTTTCTCTTCTTTATCTACGGGTTTAACTTCCGCAACCTCATTTTTTACGGGTTCTTCTTTTTTTACTTCCGGCTTAGACTCGGTTTTCTCCGTTTTAACGTCCTCTTTTACTGGCTCTTCAGCCTTAACGACGTCTTTTTTCTGAACGGTTTCCTTTTCTTCGGTCTTTTCATCCGTAACCGTTTCCTTCTCTTTAACTTCGGAAACTTTCGCCGCGGTTTTCTTCTTGGCGGCCAAAGCTATTAGAATTATTATTACGACAACTAAAATAACGGCGCCCACCACCACGGGAAGAAACCATATAGCGTTAGCTTTAACCCATTCCATAAAAACACCTCTGATTTTTATAATACAAAATACGTAATTGCTAAATTAATTGTATAATAAAACCGCTGTAAAATCAAGCAAAATACGATTTTTAATAAAAAAACCGCTATTTTTATTTAATAGCGGTTTTTTATAATTAATATCTGGTAATCTTAACCGACTTTACAATAAGCGGCGTAGTAAGAGCTTCAAACTGTTGTTCTATAGCCTTATCTGCGTCCTTTTCAGAGAAACTTTCATTTTTATCAACTTCAACCGTCACGCGTACCGTATCGTCTTTATCTTCGAAATACTCTTTAATATCGTCCAAAAGATCGTTAAACAAATCAAAACTTAAAAGGGTCGCAAAAACCGTGTACTTGGTTGCGTTGTAAGAAGATGTTGTACCCGTCTGAACGGCGAAAAGCGAAGTTGCGCAGTTATTCTTGTAATCCGCCTGCGAAATCTGATCCTTGGTAGGAGTTACGTAAACTTTACGCGTAGTTTCCTTAGTGTAATAGAACATTTTAAGCGAACCGAACTCTGCGGTAAGCGCGCCGTTGGCTATTCCCTGCTGAATGTTGTTTTTAAACTCGCCCATTACAACCGGAAGCTTATCTTTATCTTCAACTTTCTGTTTATTGCCGTCGTACGCTACGTTGCCGTATACCGAAGACGTAAGTTTATTGGCGTTAAACAATTCGTAATATTCGTCTTCTTTATTGTGCGCGTCGAAATATTCGGCAAAAGCGCCGGCATTTACCGACTTAGCCGCATAATCTTCCGCGTCGTACGAATATCCGCCCGTAAACCAATCGTTCGTAGCGTAATTGTGGACAACCATATCGTTATAAAAGCCTTCGTTGGCAAGCTCGATAAAATGCCTTACCGTTTGAGGATACATGTTTCTGTATAATTTATACTCTATAACGTACTGCTTTGAATTAAACTCGAAAGTTATTTGCGCTTTGGGATGAGAAGTTTCAAGCGCGCAAGCCGAAAATGCCGCCGAAAAAGCGACTATAAGCGTAAGCGCGATACCTGTAATAAATTTTCTTACTTTATTCTTAGACATAATTTTAGCCTTTCCTGTTCTTATACCCTTTTATTTTACTTTTTAAAAAGGACTTCGTCAAGCGTTTTTGTATTATATCTTTGAAATTACATTATCCGACGCTTGCGGTTCAACAAGCGTTTTTAAATGAAATTCATTACTCTTCTTAATTTCGCACCGAAAAACTCCTGCGGTGAAATATGCTATTTTGATTTATGCCGTTTTTTTATTCAATTGTGCCAAACAAAAAAATAATTAAAATATATCTGTTATACTTACGGCAAATAAGCAAATATTAAATACGATGAGGAAAACAAAAATGAAAAGGAAAAAGCTTGCGGTCGTTTTAGCCGCCGCGTGCGTTTTATCGTCGTCTGCGGCGCTGTCTGCATGCGCTCCGCAACCGAGCTACACAATTCCGCCCGAAGACAATTTTACCGATATTTTTATATTTATGGGTCAATCTAACATGAGCGGTCAGGGCAAAGCCTCCGAATCTATTCCGTGCGCCGACGAACACGGTTTCGAATACCGCGCCGTAAGCGGAAACGAAACGGACGGCTGGCTTTATCCCGTAAAAGAACCGTTCGGACTTACCGAACGAAATTCCGCCATAGGAGACAACCGCACCGGCGGACTTGTTTCAGCGTTCTGCGAATCATATTGGCAAACTACGGGAGTTCCCGCAATAGGCGTTTCCGCAAGTATAAGCGGCTCGGCCATTGCAATATGGCAACCGGGACAAACCGCTTACAATGAAGCGGTATCGCGCCTTAATTCCTGCATAAGTTACGTTAAAACGACTACAGAATTTGAAATCCGAAGCATAAATATGGTCTGGTGCCAAGGAGAAAGCGACGCATGGAATTTCCAACAGAATCCCAATTATAATTATAATAAGTTTTTGATTGCGATTTACGAAGGTCTGAAAAAAGACGCTGACGTAGAAACGTGCTTCGTAATAACCCCGAGTATTTATTCAAACGACGCGCTCCGCGAAGATAAACAAATGCTTGCCGATCATCAGGCAAAGTTATGCGAGGAAAACGAAAACTTCGTGCTTGCCGCCCGCAAATTTGAAAACGTGCCGCTCAAACTGCGCGACGACCCCCACTTTTATCAAGGCGTTTACAATGTGGCGGGTTGGGAAGCCGGTAAAAACGCGGGAACGTATATCACTACGGAGACCAAGCCCGCTTGCTCAAAATACGAAGACGGCGAAGCCGAAGAGCTTGCAAAAAAATTCAATTTAACTTTAACTTATAATCCTAAAATTTAAAACGCATTTTCTTTCTACCTTTTTTAATATATAAAAATCTTCCCGAAAGTTTAACTTTGGGAAGATTTTTATTTTAAAATTAAATTGCTAAGTTATAAATTACTCCATAACAGCGGTTGCGCCTGCTGCTTTGAGGTCTGCAAGAATCTTTTCTGCTTCTTCCTTAGCTACGTTCTCTTTGAGCCCTCCGCCCTTTTCAACAGCGGTTTTAGCTTCTACAAGTCCAAGACCGGTGAACGCGCGCACTACTTTGATAACGTCGATTTTCTTAGCGCCTGCATCTTTAAGAACTACGTTGAATTCGGTCTTTTCTTCAGCTGCGGGAGCCGCTGCCGCCGCGCCTGCCGCGGGAGCCGCCGCTACGGCTACGGGAGCCGCCGCGCTTACGCCGAATTCTTCTTCGAGCGCTTTTACAAGTTCGTTCAATTCGAGAACGGTCATGGATTTAACTTCTTCAATAAACTTTTTAACGTCTGCCATTTTATTTTTAAACTCCTAATTATAATTAAATTTTTTATTTTTGCGTTTTAGGGCGTCGCCCGCCTAATCTTTACGTCAATTACGCCTGTTTTTTGTCCGCAACCGCGGCAAGTACACGAACGATACCTGCAACAAGATTGTTGAGAACGCCGACAAAGTTGGACATAGGCGCTTGCATGGAACCAAGCATCTTCGCAACCAATTCTTCTCTCGAAGGCATAGTGGCAAGAGCTTTTACTCCGCTTTTATCTACGTACGCATTGTCTACAAAACCGCTTTTCAGAACAATTTTCTGTTCGTAATCTTTTTCAGCCGCAACCATTACTTTTGCCGCCGCCGTTTCATCGGAACCGAACGCAATCGCGGTGGGACCGTTAAGGTCAGCGTCGAAATCCTTGAATCCGAGGTCGTTGAAAGCCTTTCGTACGAGCGTGTTTTTGTAAACTTTGTATTCGCAGCCTTTTTGTTTACATTTGTTTCTGAGTTCGGAAACTTCCTTAACGGTAAGTTTATTATAATCAACCAATATAACAGACTTAGCCGCCTTGATTTTTTCGGTGATTTCCTGAACAACTACTTTTTTAGCTTCAAAATTAGCCGACAAGTTATTACCTCCTTTAAAACATTAGGTAAAAAATACTTCCTGCGCCAACGGCACAGGAAGTTTATAGCGCTCTAAGCGCGTTAATACTTTATTCCTGACACCTCGGCGGGATATTGAGCAAAAGCACCCGCTTTCTTAGGCAGCAAATATTATTACTGTTGAAATTATAGTTCACGGAAATTTCCGTGTCAACCGTTTTTACATGGTTTTTTAAAAATATAAAATCCGATAAAGCGAGCTTGACGAGAAAAGAAAACTTTCTTTACATACCGTCAACTACACTTAATGAGAATTTAATCAGCCTTTATTATAAGAAACTCTTACGCCGGGGCCCATAGTAGCCGACAAAGTAACGCTCTTTATATACTGTCCCTTTGCGGTTGCGGGTTTCGCCTTAACGATAGCGTCCATAAGCGCGGTAAAGTTTTCGGTAATCTTTTCAACGCCGAACGACTTTTTGCCGATAGGCACGTGAATTATAGCCGTCTTATCCAAACGGTATTCAACTTTACCTGCTTTAACTTCCTTTACGGCTTTGGCAACGTCCATAGTAACGGTTCCGCTCTTGGGATTGGGCATAAGGCCTTTAGGTCCGAGAATACGACCTATGCGTCCTACCATACCCATCATATCGGGAGTCGTTATCATTACGTCGAAATCGAACCAATTTTCTTTCTGTATGCGCGTAATCATTTCTTCCGCGCCTACGAAATCAGCGCCGGCAGCCTGAGCCGCGTCCGCCTTATCGCCCTTTGCGACAACCAAAACTTTTTTGGTTTTACCGGTTCCGTTGGGAAGCACGAGTACTCCGCGGACCTGCTGGTCGGCCTGACGGGGATCTACGCCCAAACGTACGTGAAGTTCTATTGTTTCATCGAATTTAGCTTTTGCGGTATCGAGCACTATTTTAGCGGCTTCGCCCAAATCGTAAGCCTTGGAGCGTTCGTAGGATTTTATGCTTTCCGCGTATTTCTTGGCAAGTTTCATATTCGTCCTCCTTACTCCTCTACCGTAACACCCATAGAGCGAGCGGTGCCTTTTACCATGCTCTTAGCCGCTTCGATATCGGAACAGTTAAGATCGGGCATTTTCGTTTTGGCAATTTCTTCTACCTGAGCTTTTGTAAGCTTACCTACTTTATCCCTGTTGGGACGCGCGCTTGCCGTTTCCAAACCCAACGCTTTTTTGATAAGTACGGGCGTGGGGGGAGTTTTCAGCTCGAACGTAAAGCTTCTGTCTTGATAAATGGTAACTACGCAAGGAATAATAAGACCGGCTTGAGAAGCGGTTTTAGCGTTGAATTCCTTGGTGAAACCGGGAATGTTGATTCCGTGAGGTCCTAACGTGGAACCTACGGGGGGAGCGGGAGTAGCCTTTCCCGCAGGAAGCTGCAATTTGACTACCGCGGTAATCTTTTTTGCCATTTTAATTTCCTCCGACGAGGTTATAACGAATACGCCATAGAAAGATTTAACGTATCCTCCCTCGAATATATAAAGCAAATTGCTTGTATATGTCTATGTTTAAGTAAGCACAAAATTAAATAGAAACAAGCAAAACAAGAAGAACGGGGAAAAACCGAAAAGTTTACTTAACCGTAAACGACTGAAGATTACCGCGGTTCAACAAGTATTGCGAAGTTTAAATTTAATGTGTTTTATTCTTCGATTTTTTTAATCTGTATATACTCCACTTCAACGTCGGTATTTCTGCCGAACATCTGAATGTTTACCTTAGCTTTTTGCGCCGTATCGTTGAGTTCGGTTATAACGCCTTCGAAACCAAGCAAAGGTCCCGAATCCACGCTGACCTTATCGCCTACGGCAAAATCGGCGTCGGAAACTACGTCCTCTAAACGCATTTTGCGTATTTCGGCTTCCTTCATCGGAATAGGTCTGCCCTGCGGCCCTACAAAACCCGTAACTCCTCTCGTATTGGTTACCCAATACCAAAGCTGATTGGAATATATCATTTTTATGAAAACGTAACAAGGCAACAGCTTACGCTCAACCACTTTGCGTTTGCCGTTCTTTTCCTCTATCGTCTGTTCCATAGGAATTTTGACGTCGAAAATCATTTCCTGCAGGTTATTGTTTTCAATCAGTCTTTCAAGACTGTCTTTCACCATAAATTCGTAACCCGAATAGGTGTGAAGAATATACCAGCAAGGATTTTCGGTATCAGCTACCATCGTTGCCATAAATTACGCTCCGATACTCGTTATTAAATTCAAAAGCGCCTGCAAGCCGTAGTTAATACCCGTAACCACTACGAGAAACGCCAGCACCACCACGAGTACGACGCACGTATTTTTAACTACCTTGGGGAAAGTAGGCCAGGTAACTCTTTTAAGTTCTGAAAAAGTTTCCTTTAGCTTCCTGCCCATTCGCACGAAAATATTGGGCTTTTTTACGCCTTCGTTTTTGGGATTAGCCATAAAATATCCTCCTCACGGAAACAACGGCGATTTCACGCTGCGGCTTTTCCGTGGATTTAAGCGGTTTTTCCGCTCCCTGCGCGACGGTAGATAAACAACCGTAGACCGCGCCGATTGACCGACAAGATTATTACTTGCTTTCTTTATGCTCCGTGTGTTTCTTGCAGAAAGGACAGTACTTGGAAATTGTAAGTCTGTCGGGGTCGTTGCGCTTATTCTTATAACTGTCGTAGTTGCGGTGCTTGCACTCGGTACACTCGAAAGTTATCTTTGTTCTCACGTCTGCTTTCTTAGCCATTTTGGAAAAACTCCGTACAAAAAAATTACACCCCCGTTTGAGTGCCTATGAAGTTTAACACATATTAAAACCGCTTGTCAACTTTTTTTCAAGCGGTTTTGATATTTTATCACTTAAATTTATTAAAGCTTCTTTTCGAAAAACTCTTCGGCTTCCGATTTGCTCATATAACCGACGGCTTGTCCCGCAGGTTCTCCGTTTTTGAAAACGGTCACGTTCGGTATAGACATAATACCGTAGCGAGCCGCGAGCTCGGGTTCCAGGTCGATATCCACTTTAACGAACACTGCTTTTTCTGCAAACTTTTCGCTCGCTTGTTCCATAACGGGCGTAAGCATTCTGCAGGGCGCGCACCACGTTGCGAAAAAATCGCACACCATAGTTTTATCGCCGTTTAAAAGTTCGTCGAATTTTTCTTTATTGATTTGTTCCATTATAATTAACTCCTTATTTCAAGTATGTCGAAATTTCATCCGATTTAACCGTAACCACGGTACCGTCGGACATTTTCTTTAAATTTACAGTTCCCGAACGCAACTCGTTTTCACCTATAACGGCAACATATTCCGCGCCCAATTTATCGGCGTATTTAAATTGCGCTTTAACGCTCCTCTCCATTAAATCGCATTCCGCATTAACGCCTTGCCCGCGCAATTTTGCAGTGATAGCAAAAGCTTTTTTTCGGCTTTCGGAATCCATGCCGGCAATATATATGCGGGGTTTTTTCTCATCGGGAATATTCACGCCCGTATTTTCCATCAAAAGCAACAACCTTTCAAGTCCCGCTGCAAAACCTACGGCCGGAACTTTTCCGCCGCCCAATTCCTCCAATAAATTATCGTATCTTCCTCCGCCGCAAACCGTTCCCTGCGCCCCTATCGCTGTGGAAACAAATTCGAAAACTGTGCGTGTATAATAATCCAACCCCCTCACTATGCGCGGATTAACGGTATATTTCATACCTTGCGACGTTAAAAATTCTTTGACTTTTTCAAAATGCGCAGCGCATTCTCCGCAAAGATAATCGCATATAGAGGGAGCGTTTTCCGCAATTTTTTTGCACGCAGCCTCTTTACAGTCCAACATGCGCAAGGGATTCTTTTCAAACCGCGTACGACAAGTTGCGCACATTTCTTCCAAATAAGGGCGGAAATATTTTTTAAGCGCTTCGTTATATTTTTTACGGCATTCGGGACAGCCTATCGAGTTTATTTCCAACTTAGTCGAAGTAATACCCAACTTCTTCAAAAAAGTATCGGCGGCAAGAATTATTTCCGCGTCGGTTTCGGCTGCGTAAGAACCGAAAACTTCTATTCCGAATTGATGAAACTCTCTCAATCTTCCCGCCTGAGGACGTTCGTAACGAAAACAAGGCGTAAGATAAAAAGCTTTCAAAGGCATAGGCGTGCTTGCAAGACCGTTTTCTATAAACATTCTCGCAACGCCCGCGGTACCTTCCGGTTTCAACGTTATACTTCTGCCGCCTTTATCTTCAAACGTATACATTTCCTTGTTTACCACATCCGTAGTTTCTCCGACGCCGCGGCTGAAAAGTTCGGTATGTTCGAATACGGGGGTGCGTACTTCCTTTATATTGAAAATCTGCGCCGTTTCCCTCGCCGCTTCCTCCAAAAACCGCCATTTATAAGATTGAGACGGTAAAACGTCCTTTGTTCCCTTCGGAATATTAATCATAAGAACTCCTTTAGTTCAAAATCTCGGCTATCAGCGCCTGCGATTTCCGGAATTTATTGTAAATCTTTTAAAAGTTTTTTTGCGTCGGCGTCGCCAGCGTCCGCAGCTTTTGTTAATTGCTCTTTTGCCGCGGTAAAGTCCTTTTCAGTACCGATACCGTTTAAAAGACATTTACCGTACCTATACGCCGCTCTGACATGCCCTTTGTCCGCGGCAATTTTTAAGTAAAGCGCGGCGTTTGCTTCGTCTCTTTTTATACCGTAAACATTTTTAAGTTCTTTGTCGGTCATTCCTTCGCCCAGACAACGCACCGCGTATTCGTAATATGCTTCGGGCGAGCCCATTTGATTAACTTCCGCTTTTAAAAGCGCGGTAGCTTCTTTCCCGTCCTTTAAAGGACCTTCCTCCGATAAAATACGCGCTACCGTCATACGTATGCCGTTAAAACCGTAATTGTCGTTCTTCGCCGCCGAAACGTACAGTTTTTTTGCTTTCTCAAAATTTTGCTTTACACCGTAGCCGTAATAATAACAATCCGCCGCGCGTTTCTTTCCGACTACGTCCGAACAAGACGCTTTTTCAAAACATTCAAAAGCTTTTTTATAGTCTTTTTCAAAAAATTCGCCGTTGAAATACATTTCGCCGAGCTTTGTCCAACATCCGTAACAACGAGCTTCGGCGCCCTTTAAATACCAATCCGCCGCTTTTTCCAAACTTCGATCTATACACTTTCCGTCTCGGTAAAAATCACCGGCCTTTTCCATCGCCAAAAAATATCCTTTTCCCGCGGAAGAAAGATACCGTTCAAAAGCAAGCGCCAAATCTGGAAGTATTTGCTTGCCGTTAATATCTTTGACAACGTTGCCGCTCTCGTAAAGCGAAGCTAATTCATATTCGGCTTCTCTGTCTTCCGTATCTATAACGGCTTTCAACCACCGCAAAGCTTTACCGTAATCCCTTTCGCAATTTACCCCGTCAATATAAGCCCGATACAATTCTTTTTGAGCGGCTGTATGCCCTTGCTCCGCAGCTTTTTCAAACCAAACGACCGCCGAACGCTCGTTGGAAAATCTTATTCCAACACCGCACTTTAAACAGTGCGCGTACCAATATTGCGCGTCGACAAATCCCTGTTCTGCGGCTTTTTCAAACCAATATAACGCCTGTTTTTCGGTATCGGATCCGTCATTTACTAAATCGGAATAATATTCTTTCGCTAAATCATACTGCGCGTGCGCATCACCCGCTTCCGCAGCCTTTTTAAGTTCGTTTATTTCTTCGTATGTCATTCCGCCCTCTATATAACTTTAATTAACGATTATAAACACGGTTTACGGTGAAGCGCTTTCCCGCCGAAATCTTACAAAACATATTTTTTAAGGTCGCGGTTACGAATTATATTTTCCAAATGTTCGGAAACATATTTTTCGTTTACTTCAACCTGAATAACCGGATAGTCGTTACCGCCGGCATTGAACGATATATCTTCCAGCAATGCTTCCATTACGGTATGCAAACGCCTTGCGCCTATATCTTCGGAAGTATTGTTCACGTCCTCCGATATCTCGGCTATTTTTTCTATAGCGTCCGAAGTGAAATGCAAATCGATATTGTCAACCGCCAAAAGCGCGGAATACTGCATGGTTATGGCGTTTTGAGGCTGTGTTAAAATATTTACGAAATCTTCTTTCGTAAGGCTTTTCAATTCCACTTGAATAGGGAATCTGCCCTGTAGTTCCGGAATCAAATCCTCCACCTTCGAAACATGGAACGCGCCCGCCGCAATAAATAAAATATAATCTGTTTTAACGGGTCCGTATTTTGTCTGAACGGTGCAGCCTTCCACAATGGGAAGTATGTCGCGCTGAACACCTTCGCGCGATACGTCCGCGCCCTGATTGCCCTTTCCCGCTATCTTGTCTATTTCGTCTATAAATATTATTCCGTCGTTCTCCGCGCGGCGCAAAGCTTCCGCGGCAACGGCGTCGTTGTCGATCAGTTTATCGGCCTCTTCGGCTATTATCAGATTTTTAGCTTCCTTTACGGAAATTTTCCGCTTTTTCTTTCTGTTCATCCCCATTCCGCTGAAAATGGAGCCTAAATCTATAGCCGCGCCGCTTCCGGGGGAAAGCTCCAAAGGTTTGGGAACATCCGCGACCTCGATTTCTATAATATCGTTGTCGTATTTGCCCGCGTGAATTTCTTCCACGAGCTTATCTTCGAAAACAGACTTAGCCGTTTCGCCTCTTTCGTCCTTCTTCTTTTCGGAAAGAGCTTTTGCTATGCGCCTTTCCGCTACAGCGGTGGCCTTATAGCTCACCTCCGCCGTCTTTTCTTCCTTTACAAGACGGATTGCACATTCGGCAAGGTCGCGCACCATGGATTCCACGTCGCGTCCCACATAACCGACTTCCGTATACTTTGTGGCTTCAACCTTTATAAACGGAGCTTTAACCAGCTTTGCAAGCCTTCTTGCTATCTCGGTTTTGCCCACGCCGGTAGGCCCCTTCATAATTATGTTTTTGGGCGTTATTTCGTCCTGTAACTCGGGCGAAAGCATACTTCTTCTGTACCTGTTTCTCAAAGCTATGGAAACGGCTTTTTTCGCTTCGTCCTGCCCGATAATGTATTTATTCAATTCATGTACAATCTGTTTAGGCGTTAAATCCACTTATAATTCCTCCCCTATATCACTTCGCACTTTATGTTATCGTTTGTGAACACGCAAATTTCGCTCGCTATTTTAAGCGATTTTTTAGCGATTTCGGACGCCGTGAACTTTGTATTTTGATAAAGCGCCCGCGCCGCCGCCAATGCGTAATTTCCGCCGCTGCCTATAGCGGCGATTCCGTCGTCGGGTTCTATTACTTCTCCCGTACCCGAAACTATAAGCATGGTATCTTTATCGCCGACTATCATTAAAGCTTCCATCTTTCTTCCCGCCTTGTCGCTTCGCCATAATTCCGCCAGCTCCACCGCCGAACGCATGAGGTTGCCGGAAAACTTATTGAGCATGCCCTCGAATTTTTCCGAAAGGGAAAACGCGTCCGAAACCGAGCCGGCAAAACCCAAAATTACTTTTCCGCCGTAAATTCTGCGCACCTTCTGCGCGCTGTTTTTGAAAATTACGCTTTCGCCCATGGTGACCTGTCCGTCGCCCGCGATAGCCGTTTCGCCGTTCCTTTTAACGGCGCAAATTGTAGTTGCATGAAATTCAGTCATATAAAAATCCTTTTAAAAACTGTCGTTTATTTATTTTATAAACCGATTATTTGAGTCTGAAACCGAAAGCCCGCCTTACTAAGTTCTTTTTATCGGCTTTCAAATAATAAAAGTCCCTGTTGCTTTCCAAATCCTTAACAAGCCCGCGCTTATCCAAAAAATTAAACAGCGCGCCGTCAAGTTCGAAGCTTGCGCAGCCGCTGACATCCGAGCCGTCGTGCAAATCGCAATAAATATTTAAAACAAGCGGATGCGTTTTCTTTTTTAAGTAACGTCCTTCCCAATATAAATAGTATCCGTCGCAGTAAACCGAAAAATTGGCTTGACCGAAGGGTACGACCTTTTCACCGAACAAATCCCCGCGGGAGGCAATAAAGCCGTTTTCGTTTATAATCCCGCGTTCGGTTAAAATTTCCGCCGCCCTTTCAAGCGGCATATCGGCTAATTTCTCCTCAAGCTCCGCCGCGCACTCGGCAACCAGCCTTTCGCGCAGCTTCAACGCGACAAAGTACAATATTGCCAAGCCTATAAAAAATATTGCAAGCATTGTGACGAACGTAACGTAAAATTCCCAGCTTTCGCCGAAAATATAACCCATTGCAATCATTGGCGGCGCGCAGAAAATAAACCAGCCTATAAAAAACGCAACCATAGCAACGTTGAATTTAAATACGTATGACGGTAAATTTTCTTTATCGAACCTTATCCTTTCCCCTTTAAATATCATAAAAGCGTTCCTTTGTAAATTTTTATATTTTCCAAAGCCCTTTCGGCAAGCGCCGCATAGCGCCGCTTTTTATCTTTAATCGTTATATCAAGCGGTTTCAATATACCGAAATTTGCGTTCATGGGCTGAAAATTTTCAGTTGCCCCGGCAATATGCGCGGATAACGCCCCTAAAACAGTAGTATTATCGGGAATTTTCGGTTGACCGCCGTTCAGTTTTTCGTATAAATGCACCGCCGCGAGAAGTCCGCTTGCCGCCGACTCCACATACCCCTCAACACCCGTAAGTTGACCGGCAAAAAATATTTTGCCGTTGCTTTTTAAAGAGAAATCCGGATTTAAGCAATCGGGCGAATTTATATAAGTATTGCGGTGCATTACGCCGTAACGCAAAAACTCCGCGTTTTTCAGCGCGGGTATAATAGAAAAAACTCTTTTCTGCTCGCCCCATTTCAAGTTCGTTTGACACCCTACAAGATTGTAAGCTTCTCCGCTTTCCGTTTCCTTTCTGAGCTGTAAAACGGCGTAAAACTTATTGCCGTTTTTATCTTTTAGACCTACGGGTTTTAAATTTGCGAACCGCAAACTTTCGAAACCGCGCGCCGCCATAACCTCCAGAGGCATGCAGCCCTCGAATATCTCCCGCTTTTCGAAAGAGTGTAAAACCGCCCTTTCCGCGCCGATAAGTTCCGTTACGAATATTTCGTACTCCTCTTTATTTAAAGGGCAATTTATGTAATCGTCGCCGCCTTTTCCGTATCTGTCACCGAAAAAACACGCTTCAAAATCCAAACTTTCACGCGATACTATAGGAGCGGAAGCGTCGTAAAAATGCAATTGCGCCCCGCATATATGCGAAATACTTTCGGCAAGCGAATCGGAAGTGAGCGGACCCGTCGCAATTATGCAATAATCTTCCGGAATCCGCGTAATTTCTTTACATATTATCTTTATATTTTTATGAGCACGCAATTTTTGCGTGACGTAATTTGCAAAGAGTTCTCTGTCTACAGCGAGCGCGCCGCCCGCGGGAACGGAAGTTGTCTCAGCCGCTTCCATAGTCAAAGAACCGAAAAACCGCATTTCCTCTTTTAAAAGTCCGCAAGCGTTGGAATACGGGTCGCTGCCTTTTAACGAATTCGAACAAACCAGTTCGCAAAAATTTTTATCGGAATGGGCGGGAGTAAAATTTTCGGGCTTTATATCGTAAAGCTCCACCGTCACGCCGCGTTCCGCAAGATAAAACGCCGCTTCGCTTCCGGCAAGACCGGCGCCGATAACTTTAACTTTCATCTTCGGGTAGTTCTTCCGAATAATCGCAATCTTTATCGGAACACTTTATTTTATTGCCTTTTTTAATTAAAAACTTGCCGCATTTGGGACATTTATCTCCGGTAGGAACATCCCAGCTTAAAAACTTACATTCCGGATAACCCGTACAGCCGTAATATATTTTTCCTGACTTTGAACGCATACGGCGCATGGGTTTACTGCAATCGGGACATTTGCCCTCTACTTTTTCCGCGTCGCTTTGTAGCCCGCTGCCAGACTGAGGGTGCCGTGAACCGCATTTGGGACATTCAAGATATTTTCCGTATCTGCCGTGCTTTAACACCATAAACGCGCCGCATTCCAAACATTTTTCTTCGGTGGTTTCGGCGTCTATGGGTAAAATAGAAGAGCATTCCGGGTAATTGGGGCATGCGAGGAATTTACCGTATTTTCCGCTTTTAACCACCATATTGGCGCCGCATTTGGGACAACGGACTTCGGAAATTTCCACTTCGCTTTCGCTTACTATGTTGGAACAGGCGGGGTAGTTGGAACAGGCGAGATATTTACCGTATTTGCCCGTTCTTCTGAGCATGGGGCTTCCGCACTTTTCGCACATTATATCGGTTATTTCGTCTCCGTCTGTGGAAGCCGTTTTCAGCTGTTCGGCAAAACCGGGGTAAAAATCGGCTATAATTTTATGCCAATCAACGCCGCCGTCCTCTATTTTATCGAGCGATTCTTCCATATGTGCGGTAAATCCGACATCCATTATATCGGTAAAATATTTTACCAGCATATCAGTAATCTTATATGCAATTTCGGTAGGCGCCATATACTTGCCGTCCTTTTCGACGTATTTACGTTTGGTAAGCACCGAAATTATAGAAGCGTAAGTAGACGGTCTGCCTATGCCCTTCTCCTCCATGGTTTTAACCAACGAAGCGTCGGTATAACGAAGCGGCGGACGCGTGAATTTTTGTTCTTTTGTAAGTTCGTTCAAATCCAGCTCGTCGCCCTCGTTCAAAGGAGGCAATAGTTTTGACGATTCTTCCTCGTCGTCCTTATCTTTGGAAGGCTCCTGATAAGCCGCGGTCCAACCCGAAAACAGAAGCGCTTTCCCGCTCGCTTTAAAAGTATATCCGCCGCTTTCAGCCTCTATCTGCATGGAATTATATTGCGCTTCAGCCATTTGCGAAGCGATAAATCTGTCGTAAATAAGTTTGTAAACGTTATAATGCTTTTTGTCTAAACTTCCTTTCACGCTTGCGGGCGTTACCGCAAGGTTTATAGGACGAATCGCTTCGTGCGCGTCCTGCGCTCCCTTTTTGGTAGCGTAAAAGTTGGGCTTTTCCGGAGCGTACTCGGCGCCGTAATTATTTTTAATAAATTCAAACGCGTTATCCTGAGCCTCTTTAGCCACGCGTACCGAATCCGTTCTTATATACGTAATAAGCGCGATATGGTCGCCGCCTACGTCCATACCTTCGTATAAATGCTGCGCAACCAACATGGTTTCGGGTGAAGTCATTCCGAATTTATTAGAAGCGTCCTGCTGTAAGGACGAGGTTGTGAACGGAGCGGGCGCGTGCTGTTTAGTTACGCCTTTCTTTACTTTGGAAATTACAAAGTTTCCGGCTTTGACCTTTTCTTCTATTTCGTCGGCAAGTTCCGCAGGCAAAGTTTGACCGTTCTTTTTGAACTGATAAACGGCTTTGAAAGGCGAATACTTTTTTTCCTTATCCTGTAAAAAGGCGTTGAACATCCAATAACCGTCGGGTTTGAACGCGGATATTTCCCTTTCCCTGTCCACTATAAGACGCAACGCCACGGACTGCACCCTACCGGCGGAAAGCCCGTTTTGGATACGGTTGTTCAAAAGCGGAGAAAGTTTATATCCCACGAGCCTGTCTAAAACTCTGCGCGCCTGCTGCGCGTCTACGAGATTAATATTGATTTTGCGCGGATTTTTCAAAGCGTTCTGCACTGCCGCGGGGGAAATTTCGTTAAACTCTATACGGTTCGCCCCGTTTTCGTCAAGTTCCAGAACCGTTTGTAAATGCCAGCTTATAGCTTCCCCTTCACGGTCGGGGTCGGTTGCAAGGTAAACTTTTCCGCATTTTTTAGCTTCCGCGGCAAGCCGCTTTATAACTTCCTTTTTGTTTGGGGTAATTTCATACTTCGGTTCGAATCCCGCGGTAATTTTTACTCCGAGCGTTTTTTCGGGTAAATCTCTTACGTGTCCACCGGACGCGTCCACTTTAAATTTTCCTTTAAGATATTTTGAAATTGTTTTTGCCTTGGAAGGCGATTCTACTATAATTAAGTCCATAAATTCTCCTTAATTGACAAAATCAATATAAGCGGCTTCCCGCCGAATTACATTATTATTCAATATATTTATTTAATTGCCGAATATCTGTTTCCGCCGAGACGGACTATTAATTCCTTTATTTCCAAAGACGAAAGCACGGGTATTAGTTCGTAAGGTTGTTTTCCGAGTTTTTTGGCAACGTCGGGAATAAACGCTTCTCCGTATTCTTTGATAATGTTATAAAGTTCGGATTCGGTTTCAGTCAAAACATTATTTTCGTTTTTCTTACTTTCCAAGCCGAAAGCGAAAAACACGTCGTCAACCGTTTCCACAAGGGTCGCTCCCTCTTTAATCAGCTTGTTGCACCCTTCTCCCGAAGCGACGCCGGGGGAATACGGAAAAGCGAAAACGTCTCTGTCGTATTCAGCGGCGTAATTTGCGGTTATTCCCGCGCCGCTCTTTTTTCCCGCCGAAACGATCAGCGTTCCTTCGGAAATCCCTGCGATTATTCTGTTGCGAACAGGAAAATTATAACTTTTAGGGCTCTCGTCGGGAGGAAACTCGCTTAACAGCAATCCCTTCTCGGCAACTTTTTCGATAAGCGACTTGTTGCACGCAGGATAAAAATAATCGAACCCGTTGGCAAGTACGGAAATTATTTTTCCGCTTTCCAACGCGCCCTCGACGGCGGCGGTATCCGCTCCGTCCGCAATTCCCGAAACTATTGTAAAATGTTCGCTGAGTTCACGGGTAATTTTCTTGCACAGCTTTAACATGTTCGGTTGCGTTCTGCGCGAACCGACTACCGCAAAACAGCGGGTAAAAAGCAAATCCTTATTCCCTTTGCAAAACAACACATGCGGTGCGTCGGGAATATTTGCAAGATATCGCGGATAACGGTTTGAAAATACCGTTACGCATACTATACCGGCTTCATGAAGCCGCGCGAACAACTCCTCACGGTATAGAGGATCGGAATATTCGCTTTTCACTTTATTATATACGCCGCAAGAAAGCGTTTTAATCAAATAACTTTTATGTTTCTCAAAATCGGGAGCGCGACTGTTCATACCGTCGTATAAAATTTCCCTGCATTTGTAAGATATTTCTTTTATACTGCACAGAGTAATTATATTTTTCTCTTCTTCGGTGTACATAAATTATAAACTGCTGGTATCGTAACTTCTGTACGAGGCGGCTTCGAGAATATGCTCCGGAGTAATTTCCTCCGACCACGATAAATCTGCGATGGTTCTTGCCACCTTTATTATCCTTGCGCGCGCACGAGCCGACAGATGGAAAGTTTCGAAAGCGTTCCTTAAAACTTCTTCGCACTCGCGCGAAAGTTTGCAATACTTTTTAATCTGCTTTTCGCCCATGTTCGCATTTACCGTTACGTTATCTTCTTTAAAACGTTCGCGCTGAATAGCGCGGGCGCGCTCTACGCGCTCCTTTACCTGTGTGCTCGTTTCCTCTTTGCTCTCTCCCGTAAGGTCCTCGTAATTAATACCGTCAACTTCCACCTGCAAATCGATTCTGTCAAGAAGAGGACCGGAAATTTTGTTTCTGTATTTATGTATCTGCGCAGGCGTACAAGTACATGTTAAGTAAGAGGAACCGTAATTACCGCAAGGACAAGGGTTCATGCTTGCGCAAAGCATAAATTCGGCGGGAAAAGTAACGGCGCCGCCTGCGCGGGCTATGGTTATAACTCTATCTTCCAACGGTTGACGTAGAGATTCCAGAGTTCTGCGCGTGTATTCGGGCAATTCGTCCAGAAACAAAACGCCCTTATGAGCTTTTGAAATTTCGCCCGCATGAATTTTAACGTTGCCGCCTCCGCATAAAGAAACGGTCGTAGCCGTATGGTGCGGCGTTCTGAACGGACGGAGAGAAACTATTCCTTCCTCGGAAAGCTCGCCTGAAATAGAATGTATTTTCGTGACCTCGAGAGCTTCTTCAAATGTCATGTCGGGCATAATCGTAGGTATGCAACGGGCAAGCATTGTTTTTCCCGTTCCGGGAGGTCCCGCAAGTAAAATGTTGTGACCGCCCGCAACGGCTATTTCCATAGCGCGTTTCGCCACTTTTTGACCGCGCACCAAAGACATATCGTAATTATAACTTCTCAGCGACTGAGTAACCTTGAAATTACGGTGTTCCACGGGCTTGAACAGTTTTTCGCCCGAAAGAAAATCAACCGCTTCACGCAGACTTTCCAAAGCGTAAACTTCGGTACCCTCGATATAGCTGGCTTCGTTGGCGTTGCCTTTGGGAACTATAAAACGCGTAAAACCTTTCGCCTTCGCCGAAATTAAAATAGGAAGTATTCCCGTAACGGCGCGCAACGCGCCGTCAAGCGCAAGCTCGCCCAAAAATACTATTCCGTCGGTATCCGCCGTAAGCTGGTCGCTCGCCTTTAAAATACTTACCGCAAGCGGCAAATCGTAATGCGAGCCCTCTTTCTTTATATCTGCGGGAGCAAGATTTATGGTAATTTTATTTACGGGGAAATATAAAGCGCTGTTTTTAATGGCCGAACGCACGCGTTCTTTACTCTCTTTCACCGCCGTGTCCGGAAGCCCTACCAGATCGTAAGAAACTACGCCCTTATTAATATCCGTTTCAACTTCTACCGGAACGCCTTCCAAACCGCACAATGCAAAACTCGTGATTTCGGATAACATAAATTTTTCTCCTGTAAAATTTAATAAAATAAAAACTCCCGCGCATAGCGGGAGCTTTTTTTACTTTATTTCGGCAATCTTCGCGGCTTTACCTGTAAGTCCGCGCAGATAGTAAAGTTTAGCCCTTCTGACCTTGCCGCGCTTAACTACGGTAATGTAAGCTATTTTGGGCGAATGCAGAGGGAACGTTCTTTCAACGCCTACGCCGAAAGAAAGACGGCGAACGGTGAACGTTTCTCTTATACCGCCGTGCTTTTTACCTATAACCACACCTTCGAAGTTCTGAATTCTTTCCTTGGTACCTTCTATAACCTTGAATCCTACCTTAACGGTATCTCCTACGTTAAATACGGGCACTTCGGTTTTCATACCCTCTTTTTCAATGGCTTCTACTAAACCTTTCATGACTTTAACCTCCTGTAACAAGGCATTCATGCCGTCTTTTCGGCAGAGGAATACCCGAAGTCGAAATTGATTTTAACAGAACTTTTTATAAATTGCAACTCATTTTCGGGGGTGTGTCGCAATTTTCACAAAAAAATATATATTATATGGAAACGGAAAATTATCTGTATTCGGCAATAATTTTAATTTTTCCGATAATATGTATATTAAAAGTTTCAAGTTCCTCTGCCGGAACCCATAATTCGCGGTGATATCCGCATCAGACAACATGCACTTCGAAGCTTTGGAAATATTCGTCGTCGATTTAAAACTCGGTAACGTAACCTTTATGGTCGTCGTTATTCTTAACATTCCATTGCACGGTTATTTCGGTTGCGTACTTTTCATTTAAAACGGGGAAAAAATAGGCTGTTCGGGCAGTCTCGGCGGAAATTCTTTAAAACCGCTTTTCTCTATTAATTTAAGTTCTTTGATTCCTACCGTTCTGAATAGCTTCATAAGATTGTTTCCCGTTTCATTCTGAAATATTTTCAATAAAACGCGTTCTCTATATGATTAAGTTGTCCGCGAAAAATTTCTATTATGTCAAAACGTACGGTAACTCCGGGTTCGCGTCCCGTAAAATAATACTTAGCCGCCATAATATAACGGCGTTTACGCGCTTCGTTCACCGCCTCGTTAGGTAATCCGAAAATATCGGAAAGTCTTGTTTTAACTTCTATAAAAGCAATTATGTCCTTCTTTTTGGCTATTATATCCACTTCGCCGAAAGGATTTTTATAATTTTTTTCCAGAATTTTCCAACCTTTGAAAAAAAGATACCGCCTCGCTCTTCTCTCTCCCTTTTTACCTAACCGGATATTCCCGCCGCTTCGCGTTTTTTTGTTTAAATCATCCATTTTTTCACGAAACTCCTGCGGTGAATAGAACATATTCCCGCGCGCTTTAATGCAGCAATATGCTGCGATGTACCGTATCCTTTATTCTTTTCAAAAGAATATTCCGGGTATATTGCCGAATACTCGTCCATTAAGTTATCCCTGAATACCTTTGCCACAACCGAGGCCGCGCCTATAGAATAACTGAAACTGTCGCCCTTTATAACGCTTCTTTGCGGAATATCTATATCCAACGTCATATTTCCGTCCGTAAGAACGTAATCAGGCTTTATTTCAAGACTTTCAACGGCGTTTTTCATACAAAGACGGGTCGCCTGCAAAATATTTATTTCGTCTATAACTTCGGGTTCAACGCGACATATTGCGCATGCAACTGCAATTTTATGTATTTCGACGGATAACTTTTCCCGTTTTTTTACAGTAAGTTTTTTACTGTCGTCAACTCCGTCTATTAATTTATCAAGAGGCATTATCACCGCCGCGCACACTACGGGACCGGCAAGCGGCCCCCTGCCAACTTCGTCTACCCCGCAAATATATTTATATCCGCTTTTTAAAAGATTTTTTTCATACCTCAGCTTATCGGTCATAGGTTAAGCCCCTTTAAATCGTCATACGTGTCGAGCGTTATTCGACCGAGTTTGCCTTTTCGGAAATCGTCTATCACCGCCCGTTCCGCACGCTCGTAATCGTATTCTCCTCCGCGCACGACAAATCCGCGCTTTTTACATACGGCGTCAAGCATTTCAACAGGTGTTCCGCCCGATATACCGTACCTTTCTTCCAATCTTTTAGGATATTTATCCCATAGTTCTTTTAAAAGCGCAAGCGCAATTTCATCGATTGCAAGTATGTCGTCGTTTACGCTCCCCACAAACGCCAAATGCGTCGCTAAATATTGATTTTCAAACGCCGGCGGCATAGTTCCGGGCGTATCCATCAATTCGAACCCTCCGCACGAAACCCATTGTTTGCCGCGCGTTACCCCTGCTTTATTGCCCGTTTCCGCACGTTTTGAACCTGCCAGAAGGTTTATAAGCGTACTCTTACCCGTGTTCGGTACTCCCGAAACCATAAATCTGAACACTCTGTTAAATCCCTTCTGTTGCGCGCGCTCCTTTTTTTCCGCAACAAGTTTTTCTATTGCCGCCGTAATATTGCGCCGCGAACCGTTGTTTACCGCGTTTACAAGCACCGCTTCCGCGCCTTTTTCACGAATACAATTCAATAAACATACCGCACGTTCGTCCGCAAGATCGCCTTTATTCAAAACGTACAACACCGGCTTGTTATTCATCATTTTTTTTAATTTAGGATTAAAAGACGCCGCCGGACAACGCGCGTCAAGTACAAAAATAACGCCGTCGACCAGCGTAAGATTCTGTTCCATCAGGCGCATTGCCTTGGTCATATGTCCCGGAAACCACTGTATAGTTTTCACTTTAAACACCTTTAAAAATCATTAACGGCGCGGCCGTCTATCAGTTGAGAACCGAACCGGAGAATAAACCGACTGCGATTAATATAATAAGAGCCGCTTAAATCGCAGCGTTATTGCGAGCGATTTTTGCGGTCTAATAAGTCGGGACGGCGCGCCGCCGTCAATTTATCACTTTCGTTTTTGCGCCATTCGTCTATTTTTTTATGGTCGCCCGATAAAAGAACTTCGGGAACCTTAAGCCCTTTGTACTCCGCGGGACGCGTATACTGAGGGTACTCCAACGCACCGCTCGCAAAACTTTCATCCACAAGCGAACCTTCGGAAAGCACGCCTTCCACGTAGCGGGCAACGCAATCGCAAACCACCATAGCGGGCAATTCTCCTCCCGTAAGCACATAATCGCCGATGGAAATTTCTTCGTCTATAAATGCGTCTATAACGCGTTGATCCACACCTTCGTAGTGCCCGCAAAGCAAAATTACGTGTTCGTAAGTCAACAAACGGAATACGTCGCTCTGTTTAAATACTTCGCCTTTGGGCGAAAGATAAATTCTTCTTGCCTTGCGCTCAGGGTCGCACGCCTCGATTGCCGCGCCTATGGGCGCAGGCATCATAACCATTCCGGCGCCGCCGCCGTACGGTTCGTCGTCGCATTTCAAATGTCTGCCTTCGGCATAATCGCGTATATTGACTATTTCCAGAGAGAACTTGTCCGCGCGAACGGCTCTTCCGATTATACTCTCTTTAAGCGGAGCGAACATTTCCGGAAAAAGGGTTAAAACGGTTATTTTCACACGGAAACTTCCTTGAATCTTTTTTTATTTACGGTAATTTTTTTATTTAAAACGTCCACCGTTTCTATAACGCCTTCGGCTGCGGCGAAACTCACTTCGCCCTCGGGAGCAGACAATGTGTAAACGTCGGTTCTTGCAGGCGTAACGGAAATTACTTTTCCCACTTCTTCGCCCGAAGAATAAACTACTTCGCAACCCAATAGGTCGACAATGTAAAATCTACCTTCGGCGGGCTCGGGACAATCGGAACGCAACGCTTCCACCTCTTTGCCACGCAGCGTTTCCGCGGCGTTTCTGTCGGCTATTCCGCGTAAAGATAAATAAGCGAAATCCCCCGAAGGACGAACCGCCATAACAAAATATTCGTCGCCTCCGATAAAAACGCTTTTAAAACCTTTTAAGTCCGAGGCGTCGTCCATAAATACCTTTACTTTTATTTCCCCGCGAATACCTTGCGGTTTTAATACGGAAGCTATAACAAGTTTATCGTTCATAATGCAAAATAAGCCGAACGCAAACCAAAAACCAATTCATTTAACATACCCCAAGCGGGCAAAGTCAAAATGCAAAGGCGGCGGGTATGCGTCCGACCGAAAATTAAACTTTTTCCTTTATTTCCACTACGCAACGCTTTTCGCTACGCGGATTTACCGCGCTGACAAGCGTTCTCAAAGCCTTTGCTATTTTTCCCTGTTTACCTATTACTTTGCCCATATCCGCAGGGTTAAGAATTACGGTAATTTCATCTACCGTCTCTTTTTCTTCGACTTTGTATTCTATTTCATCCTTTTTTTCGGCTACGTTTTCAACAACGTATTTAACCAGATCCAAAACTTTCTTATCCATTTTTTATTCCTTGATTATTCATTAAACTAATAACGTCCCACGCTTTTTGCCTGCCGGACTCAATTTACAGCTCCGCTGCCTCGATGGAGTGAATTTGCAAAATTATATATTAGGTTTGCCCTTAAAATTTCGCAAAGAGAGGCAACGCCTCTCAAATCACGGCAAACAATGCGCGCAGAACAGCGCGTTATTTGCGTGAAATTTAGCTCTTTTTCTTTTTATCGTTGGTCTTAGGCGCCGAAAGCTTCTTGTTCTGCTCCATAGCTCCTACTTTTACGAGATAACTTTTAACGGTTTCCGTGGGCTGAACGCCTTTTGCAAGCCAATCCTTAGCTTTTTCAACGTCAATGTTGATTTCCGCAGGGTTTTTAAGAGGGTTAACGAAACCGACGTTATCTATATACTCTCCCGACTGCGCCTTGCGCGAATCGATAACGACCACGCGATAGAAAGGGCTTTTCTTATCTCCCATTCTTGTAAGTCTCATTTTAACTGCCATTTTTGTAAAACTCCTTAATATATATAATTTATTTTATTTTTAAAATTAACGAGGGCGAATAACCATTAAAAAGGAAATCTTCTTTTACCCGACCTCATCTGTTTCATCAACTGTTTAGTCTG
>CATKAP010000224.1 GCA_949746255.1 uncultured bacterium | reverse complement strand
GGTTTATGTTGGCGATAAAAACGGTATTGAAAGATATCAACGGAATTTCAACATATATATTTGATGAAATTGACGCAGGTATAAGCGGGTACACGGCAAAAACGGTCGCTGAAAAATTTATCAAAATATCAATCGGAACGCAAATAATAGCTGTTTCTCATCTTCCTCAGGTTTGCGCGGCAAGCGACAAACAATTCTTTATATATAAAACCGATTTGAACGATAAAACTGTAACTAAGGTAAAGGAACTTGATGAAGAAAGTAAAATAAAGGAAATAATACGGCTTACAGGGGGTAATTCAGCTTCTGAAACTTCTATAAAACATGCAAAAGAATTAGTTGCTCAATTTAAAAAATAATAAAAGACGGCAAATTTGCCGTCTTTTTGAATAGTTTAAAATTGTCTGCGCACAATACTGTTATGTCTTACGAAAAGAAATTTCATAAAATATTAATTTTATTTTTGGTTTTTATAGCGTGCGCATTTTCATTTGTATCTATTTCAGCCTATGCGGATGATAATACGGTTTATCTCGGCGGATTTCCCGCAGGATTTGTACTTAATACAACTACGGTAGAAGTTGTAGGCATGTGCGAAGTAATTAGCGACGGCGGTATGAAATGTCCCGCCCGTGACGCTGGAATAAAGGCGGGAGATATAATAGAATCGATAAACGGAGAAAAAGTAACGAAAACTTCCGATATAAACGATATAGTTTCCCGTGAGTATAAAAAATACGAAATTTCTGTTATTCGTGGCGGAGAAAGGCTTAAATTGGATATAACGCCTATAAAGGAAATGGCTTCGGGCGGAAAACGAATAGGCGTTTTGGTAAAAGACAGTATAAACGGTATCGGTACGGTAACTTACGTTGATAAAGCGCACAATAAATTTGCTTCTTTAGGGCATCCCGTTTCAGCACAGGATGGTTCGCTTTACGAAATCAACGGCGGGACTGTTTACGGAAGTCTTATTTATGATGTAAAAAAGGGTGTAAGGGGCATACCGGGAGAATTGCGCGGGGCCTTTGAAAGCGGCACGATAATAGGTTCCGCAAAAGTAAATTGTTCGTGCGGCGTGTTCGGGGATCTCGCAGAAAATTATAATTGTTCTAAACTTATAAAAATCAGTACTGCGCCTGTTAACGAAGTTAGTATCGGCACTGCATATATTTATTCTACGGTATACGGTAAAGATATGGAGAAATATAAAATTTCTATTGCTAAAGTCGACGCGTCCAATAAGGATAACAGAAATTTTGTAATTAAAGTAGAGGATAAACGTTTGTTGGATAAAACCGGAGGAATAGTACAAGGAATGAGCGGCAGTCCGATTGTACAAAACGGAAAACTTATCGGCGCGGTTACGCATGTATTTGTAAACGACCCTACCCGCGGGTACGGTATAGGAATAGATAAAATGCGCGGTTCATATTAAAGACAAATTCCTCATACATTAATGTATGAGGAATTTGTCTTTTTTTCGTTCAAAATGCGATAAAAGGTTCTTAATCGCGTTTTTTATTACTTTAATATGCTCTATTATATGTGGCATAGTACTTTATAAACCGGTAGTAATAAATATTTATTTCATAGAATTTACAGAAGAATATGTATTTTATGTTTTTAATTTTAAAAACGGTTCCTTGTTATTACCGCATTTGTTGTCCGCCGTTGTTTATTTTTATATCATATTTTTTATATGTTATTTTACTAAATTCAAATATTTTACGCTTATCTTAACTTATGTAAAAGGATTATTTGTAGGTATTTACGCCGCTATTTTAATTGCTTTAAATTCTTTCGGCGGAGTAATTTCGGCTTGTCTTGTATTTATACCCGCC
>CATKAP010000223.1 GCA_949746255.1 uncultured bacterium | reverse complement strand
TTTTAAACCTGAAAAATATCTTCTCTGTCAAACTGCTCCCCCATAGGGCAACCCGCCGCGGAATTTGCAAGCAACACTTTTTTTTGCGGAGAAAGCATTTTAACCGTTTCCGCCATAAAGCGTACGCCGCACATAATTACCGTGTTTTGCGGAACGGCTTGCGCCTTCACCGAAAGCGCAAAGCTATCGCCCGTAAAATCGGCTACCTCGCAAATTTCTTCGGACATATAGCTGTGAGCAAGTATACAGACATCCTTTTCATTTTTTAATTTTAAAATTTTTTCCTGTAAATCTTTTATCATTAATTAAACCTTGTTTTTATCCGCCTGAGGAATATGCGATTTATCGTTTTTAGCCGCGGTATGCGCGCGTTTTGCTTTGGATTTAGCGCTCTTTTCCGCCTTTATCTCCTCTTCCGTGCTTTCATGAAAAGGTATTTCGAAAATAACGGATTCGAAAGGGCGCAAATCGAAGGTAAGCTTGTATTTTCTTCCGTCGCAAAGCTCCTCCTTAGCCTCTATTTCAAGAGGATTTCCGTCGGGATATGTAGAAAATATACGTTTGTAAACACCGTCCACCGGCGCGCCCACGCCCATATCCCACCTATCCACGGGCGCGAAATTGCATACGAACAGCAGCGCGGAATTGTAATTCCACGGGTTACGGCGAATAAAAGAGAATATGTTGCGGTTATAATCGCCGCTCTGAACCCACTCGAACGTAGAAGGTCCGCCGCAGTCGTTGTATAAAACGGGGTGCGAGGCGTAAATATGCAAAAGCGTGCGGTAGCAATTCATAACATCGCGGTGCCCTTCGTCGTCGCACAAAAACCAATCCAATCCCGTTTTGAAGTTCCACTCTCTTTCCTGCGCGAAGTCCTGCCCCATAAACAAAAGCTTTTTGCCTGGATGCCCCATAAGCATCGTATAACAAGTTTTCAGACTTCCGAATTTATCCTGCAAATTTCCGGGGAACTTGTTTATCATGCTGCCCTTACCGTAAACCACTTCGTCGTGCGAGAGAACAAGCATATAATTTTCATTGAAGGCATACTCGAAAGTATGCGTCATTAATCCGTGGTGATACGGTCTGAATATGGGGTCGGTGTTGTAGTAGCGTATACTGTCGTTCATCCAGCCCATATTCCACTTTAACCCGAAGCCGAAGCCGCCCTTTTTGGCCGGTTTGGTAATACCCTCTATAATGGAGCTATCCTCGGCAATCATAAAAGCGTCGGTCTTTTGGCGCAGAACGCTGTTTAAGTGGCGGAAAAACTCAAAGCTTTCAAGATTCTCGTTACCGCCGTACATATTGGGGCGCCAATTCTGTCTGCCGAAACTGTTGTACAGCATTGCCGCAACCGCGTCAACCCGGAGCGCGTCTATATGGTATTTTTCCACCCAGAAAAACGCAGAAGCTATTAAAAAGTTGGAAACTTCTTTTTTACCTAAATCGAACGCCTTTGTTCCCCATTCCGGATATTCAGCTCTGAGAGAATCGGCGTATTCGTAAAGCGGAGTCCCGTCAAAATTTGCAAGCCCCCAAACGTCCTTAGGAAAATGAGCGGGCACCCAATCCAAAATAACTCCTATGCCGTTTTTGTGCATATGGTCGACAAAATACATAAAATCTTCGGGCGAGCCGTAGCGCGAGGTCGGGGAAAAATACCCCGTAACCTGATATCCCCAACTCGGATCGAACGGATACTCGCATATACCCATTAATTCCACATGGGTATAACCCATATATTTAACGTAATCGCACAGTTCGTGCGCAAGGCGGCGGTAGTCGAAATATTGGTCCTCGTCCCACTTGGAAAGGTCTTTTTTCCAACTGCCGAGATGTACTTCGTAAACAGCCATAGGTTTTTCGAGAAAGTTTTCCTTATGCTTTTGCGCCCTCCACTTTTTATCGCCCCAAACATAATTATCGAGGTTTGCCACAACGGAAGCGTTTGCGGGACGAAGTTCGGAACGGAAAGCATACGGGTCGATTTTCATAATTTCGCCCCCGTCGGAGCGAACTACGAGAAATTTATATTTAACGCCTTCGCACATGCCGGGAACAAACAGTTCCCAAATACTGTCGTCCTTTTTCTCCATTATATCGCGCCACGGAGTCCAACCGTTACCGTCCGAAAGCACGCAAACAGCCCTTGCGTTAGGCGCCCATAAAACAAACTGTACGCCTCGCACGCCGTCAACTTCTCGGATATGCGCGCCCATTTTGTTGTAGAGTTCGTAATGTGTGCCGTGGTGAAAAAGATAAGTATCCAGTTCTCCGAAAAATCTTTCCATTGTCTTCCCCTTAATTATAATTATAATACAATACAAATCCGCTTTCGGCTTTGAGCGTAACAAGTATTCTGCCGTGACGGACTTCAAAATTTTGACTGTCCGAATATTCTCCCGCAACGCTCGAAAACACCATTTCTAAATTTACGCCGTCGCAGGGAACACCCAATTCCCAAACCGGAATATTCAACGAAATTTCACCGTCGGAACAATTAACCGCTATAACCGCGCAATCGGTTTCGTTGAATCTCCCGTAAACTATATATCCGTTTCCCGCGCAAAGCGGCTTTATACTGCCTAGTTTAAGGCAGTTTATTTCTTTCCTCAACTCAGCGACGGCTCTGTGGTAATTAATTAAAGAATTATCCTCTTTGCCCCACGGATAAGTCCGCCTGCTGTCCGGGTCCGTCCAACCTACCTGACCGGCTTCGTCGCCGTAATAAATACCGGGAGAACCTACCCACGTAAACTGCACAAGCACCGCCAAACGCATAATATTTTTATTTATTCCGTAACCCGCCGCGTCCGGTCCGCGGGTAGCCGTTGTACCTTCCGTACGGTTGGTTCGCGTAAGAAAACGGGAATGGTCGTGATTGGAAAGCTGATTTAAAGCCGAATCCAGCGAAGGACGGGGAAATTTACTCATATTTTCCGACATATCGGCAAAAAATCTTTTTCCGTCTCCAAGGCGGCTTTCGTCGAAAACACGGCTATGTTTTTCCATACCGGTCAGAAACCATGTAACCGGCTCCATAAACGCGTCGTAGTTCATAACCGTATCCCATTCTTTACCGTTAAACCAGCTCTCGGGCGAACCGTAATGTTCGGCGAAAATAACGGCGTCGGGATTGGCTTTACGCACCCGTTCGCGAAACTTTTGCCAAAATATATGATTATATTTTAACGAATGCCCCAAATCCGCCGCTACGTCCAAACGCCAGCCGTCGGCGAAATAGGGCGCGGAAACCCATTTCGCTCCCGTTGAAAGTATATATTCTTCGAGTTCCCCGCAATTTTCGTAATCAAGTTTAGGCAAGGTTTCAAAATTCCACCAACCTTCATATGAACTTTTTACTTCCGAAGGATGTTTGAATCTGAAATATTTTCTGTAGGGGCTTTCCAAAGACTGCCAGGCCCCCAAAGCATAGTTGTCTTTATTTAAATAAACGCCTTCCCTGTCCAACCACTTATTAAAAGAACCGCAATGATTAAACACTCCGTCAACGACAACCCGCATACCGCGGCGGTGAATTTCTTCTACCATTTCCGCAAAATACAAATTGCTTGCTTCCAAATTTTTTTTGGAAACGGTACGCTTTATATATTTTGGCGCGAAGCCGTTATGCTTTTCCCAAAATTGCATTTCATGATTGCAATCTTCCTCTATTACCGCAAGATGAGGGTCGATATAATCATAATCCTGAGTATCATACTTATGGTTGGAAGGGGAAACAAAAAGCGGATTGAAATATATTACTTCCACGCCGAGGCGCTGCAAATAATCAAGCTTACGCATAACGCCCTGTAAATCTCCGCCGTAAAAATTGTTCACATCAAGCGCGTCAGGAAATTTATCCCATGCTTCAATTCTTTTTACATGCCCGCTCGTATAAAAATATTCGTTGTTTTGCACGTCGTTTTTAGGATTTCCGTTGCAAAAACGGTCGGGGAAGATTTGATAATAGACGGCGCCTTTACTCCAATCTGGCACTTTGAACCCGGGTACGAAACTAAAATGATATTGTTTTGCATTCTCGTCCGTAGCGCCCAAACGGTTTACAAACTTTATATCGTCTTCGTCGGATACGACAAAATAATAGCGGACAGTTTTTTCTCCGCATATAAATTCCGTTTTGTAATAATCAAACGCGCCTTGCGTTGCAAATTTTTTCATAACGCGCTTTCTGCCGTTTATTACGGCGTAAGCTTTGAGAACGT
The DNA here is from genome assembly GCA_949746255.1 of uncultured bacterium. GTDB lineage: Bacteria > Bacillota > Clostridia > Christensenellales > Borkfalkiaceae > Coproplasma. The sequence goes on along the minus strand of CATKAP010000223.1, from coordinate 29,885 downwards.
CTCCTTTAAGCGTTCTCAATTTGAGCGTTACGTTATCGCCCGCATCCGGCTCGTAAGGCTGTTTGTAACTTTCCGTTTCATCCGAAAAGAGCGCTTCCGTATTGAGCATTATCTGTAACCTCTCTCCGAATAAAATTATAACACCGAAAATTTTTAAAGTCAATACGGATTAATATCAAATAAAAAAAGCGCGGCCATTTTAAAACGACCGCGCCGCAAAATTAATTTAATGACTGCTGAAAACTATCAATTTATCCGTTTCTTTCAAAGCCACTTCCGTTTTCGTTTGGTTGCCCGAAAACAAAGTCATCTTTCCGTCTTTGCTTACATATCCCAAAACAATCGTATGATTTTTTAAATTTTCGGGGAGTTCGGAAGCCGTTGAAGCCGAGTATACCGCGCGTATAAGTTCCGCCGCAGTACAAGGCTCGGGTATTTCTTCGAAAAATCTTCCCGCCGCTTTTATATAAATTTCTTTACTCTCCTGCTCTTCCGCCTCCGCCGAATCATAAGTTAAAATATCGTCGTAAAAACCGAAAAGTTCGTCCTTTTCACCGAGCTGAGTAAGCATTTTACTTATGTAGCGGTTACTTATAACAACGTTGTTTACACTGTAACTTTTAATAATATCGTAATGCTTGGGATTTAAAATTTCCACAACCACGTCTATTTTATATTCGTCGAAATCCGGGTCGGCGGCTTTCTTTTTATTGATAATATCTCTTACATATATCAGGTACGTAATTGCGCCCGCGTCGATTTGTTCGTTCAAAACGGCGTCGTCAGACAGAATTAGCACGCTGGTATCACCCGAATTTCCGTCAACAAAACGCTCGATTGTTTCGCAAATTATATCTTTATCGTAGACGTCTGCCTCCACAGCTTCCTTAACGTAAGAATAATCGGCGTAAAAGTTCATCTTTTCAAGATGTTTTTTATCGTCTATTACGAGCACGTTCATAATTTCACGACCGTCTTTATAGTTCCATTCGCCTCGGAAATTATTGAAACCCTCCATAATATCCTTTATTTTGCTATTATGACCGAGAATAATTACGTTTTTCTGCTCGAAACGGTAATTATGATTAACTTTTACTTTAAAATCGGTTTTATAACTTTCGCAAAGTTTTAAATCGTCTTTTTCGGAATTAGCCGAATAGAACGCGCAGGTTTTTCCGTTCTGCTCCATCAACGCAAGCGGCAGGGAACAAATATGATTTTCAAAATATTCGCGGGTAAATTTCGCTTCGTCTTTTCCATTATAGGGTTTACAGTAAAAAGTCGCGCCCTTGTTGGAAAACAATTCTCTGTACGCCAAATTAAGCTCCGGCATAAGAGAAAACTGAGCGAGAAGAGTTCCCAGAATTTTATTTACGCCAACGGGTATTATATTACATTTGCCTTCAACGCGCTTGTTTTCTATAATTTTTCTAACTAGCCCGTAAGTCCATTCGTCCTCTACTTCCACAACTATTTTCTGATTGTCGTCGGAAGAAGCCGAACCTGTTATATCCGAAACCTGCATCAAAGCTTTAAGACTTTGAGGATTGCCGCGTTCACGTTCCGCAGATTTAGACGAATGCTCATATTTACATACGGTATTATTTACGTCGTTGCCGAGTATGATTATCGTTTTTGCGTGTTTGATTGAAATATCGTTTAACTGTTTTGTAGAAAAAGTATCGCCTTCACGCACCAACACTGTAAGTTTATTTGTAAACCTGTGACGGAATTTGTATAAAGGTCTTTGTATTGCCGGCAACTTTGCCGCAGCGCGCTTTACTTCGGAATTTTCCTGCACGACAGTATCTGAAAGGCGTTCCTGCAATTCCTTTTCTATAACCTCTTTTCCTGCGCTCACAAGTATTACAACCTTTTGACGGGCGTCGCAATAAAGCAAATCGTTAACTATTTCCGAAGCGCGCGTATTCCAGTTTAATACAACAACGTGACCGGAAAGCACAAGTTTATGCGTACCGACGTTGGCTTTATCTATAAATCCCGATATATAGTTGGTTAAATAACCTATAACAGCGCCGGTAAACAAAACCATACCGACCATAATAATTATCAAACATATTATTACAAGAGCCACTCCCGCAGTGCCGATATCCTCTATGACAAACGAAATACAGCCCGCGTCCAAAATCATTGTAACGGTATAAAACGCAGCGTGCCAAAAACTCATTTCTTCAGTACCGTTTAAAGCAAGCGCGTCAATGACGGCCGCCGAAACAATCAAAAAAACAACGTTTAAAAGCAATATCGCGGTAAGGACTACTCTGCCCGGATGCTTGGAAAGCTGTATGCTGAAAAATTCCTTTATTTTACGAAACATCAACAAACTCCTCAATCGAGATAGCGCGTACAAACTTCTGTCAAATCCTGCACGTCGTCGCAACGCAAACTTCTGCCTATCGCTTTAAAACTCCAACCGCCCGCTTTTCTGAAAGCCATACCGATAACCAACGCCGTATCGTTTTGCATATTTCCCGTTACGCGGTACTCTATAAGCGCTTTTTTCGATACGGGGTCGTAAAGTCTTATGTACAGATTTTTAACTTTTCCGAGCGTTTGTCCGCGATCTACGCAATCGTAAATATTGAGAACGAAAACAAGCCTGTCTCTGTTCTGAGGAACTTTGTTCAGCCGAACGGTTATATTTTCGTCGTCGCCCTGGCCGCTTCCTTCTCCTGTAAGATTATCGCCGTGGTGGATTACGCATCCCGAAGCGTGCTCCTTCGCGCCGAAGTACACCAAATCACGGTCGTCGCCGTCGGGAGAAAGCACTATAACGGAAGAATCCACGTCCATATTGTTTGCACCCGTAGCCGGATCCCAGCCTACGCCTACAATTATTTCGGTTAACGGTCTGTCGTCCGAAAAACGAATTTTAACTTCCTGTCCCTGCGATAAAACAACTTTCTCTCCCGCTCTCGCGCCTACGTCCGCCGCGCTGGGAAGAGAATAATCTATTTTAAGACTGTCGCAATAAGTGCACATAAAATTATACTTCATGCCGCGCGAACAGTTGGTTACGCGCTTCGCACAAGAACATCCGCCCACTTTGCGCGAACCGCACTTAAAACACGGCAATAAATTAGAATTCGTTTCAAATTGCTTTTGCTCGACTTCCGTTGCGGTAAGTTTGGCTTCGGTTGAAGTTAAATGCGTTACGTTTACAACTTTCCACGAAAACATAAACTTTTTAATTTCAAGAGCGAAAAACTGCCCCGTTCTTTCGCAATAAGCCTTTACGAATTTACTTTCGTTTGCCATAAATTTAACTCCTTTAAACTTAAATTAAATAATATCCAATAAAATCGCGATAAAGCCCGCCGCACATAACAAAATGATTGAAGTCCATAAAGCTATGCGGAAAAACTTTTTAAACCCTTTTCCGAATCCCGAAAAAACTTCTCCGACGGAACGCTTAGGTTTTCCCGACGTATAAGGATAAGAAGGTATCGGAGAAGAATATGCCGACGACCCTGACGCCGAATAAGACGACGAAGAAGTATAAGTAAAGCTCGGAGAATCTAAGCCGTAAGCGTCGGAAGCAGTATACCTTGCCCTTGGGCGCGCAGAAACAGACAGCGAGCTACAATTATAAAATGCTTTTATTCCGACCGAAGTAAGCGTTACGGGACAAACCACTTTGTTTAGGTTGGTACAGCCTCTGAACGCTTCCTTGCTTATCTTTGTCACTTCGGGATGCAGAGTAACCGAATAAATATCCGTTCTGTTTTTAAAAGCCCCGTCTCCTATAACGTTAAATTCGGCAGGTATAGTTATATTCCCGGTAAGCCCCAAAGCGGCGGCGCGGGCGGCAGTAAGCGAACAGACGCGGTTTTCTTTTTTTTCCCTGTCGCAAACCATGCACTTACTTTCGCCGTCTTCATTATTGGTTGAACAATATTTGCATACCCAAGCCATATCAATACCTCTTTAAAGCAAAAACGTAAGCACCAAGGAAACGAGCGCCACGCCGAGCGAAATAAAAAACACCGTTCTAACTCCCGTAACCTTTTCCGAAGAATAACCCAATTTGGAAATTATCAGATAAAGCATTGCGCAACCGCAGATTATTATCAGCGCAAGCCAAGTAAGAGCAATCAACGCGTAAAGTTGCGCCGCAATTTCAACAGCTTCCGTCACCTGATCGGCGGGAGCGAAAAGACATGAGCAAAAAGCGAACGCCAGCGAAAGCAGCGCCGCCGCTATCAATACAAAACACGCGTTTTTATTTTTATCTCCGAACTCGCCGTATTCGTCCAAATCCAAAAATAAATTTAACGCAACATATACCGCGCCGAACAGCGCTCCGGCAAAATTAAGTACAAGAGTGGATATGTATAATACCGTCGTCATAATAAAACCTCTTAAAACTTAGCCGCGATCCGCGCGACAAATTCGGCTATAGCCGCAGACGCGGTTTCCGCGTGTGAAGCAATATTTTCGCCCAACCGGACAATCAGTTCTTCCGCCGTTGAGCAAGCTTTACCGGAATTCACTCCGATTAAGTCAAAGCACGAAACGGCGCCGTCAAACACGCCCTGAAGTCCGCCCGCTTGAATATTTATGAAAATCATATATACCACAGCCGCAAAACTCACAAGCGCCGCCGCAGCGATTACAAATACAAATCCGCGGTGCGTCCAACGTAAAATTTTTCTTTTTGTGCCCTTGTATATGTACATAAAAATTTACACCTTGCGCGCCATTTTAAAAACTATAAGCATTTCCTTTTTTATAAATTGCTTAGAACCGTCGCTCCTGAAAAAGTTGTAACCGTTTATACCCGAAAAAGTAGTTCTTTCGGCGCGGATATATCCTTTCATTTTAATCATATCAGAGTCGAAAACAATTCCGTGTTCCGGCCAAGGTTCGCAAAAACCGGCTTCTACGTGCGCGGCGCGCGGGGCTTCGGAACGTTTTACCGCGTAACCCATAGCTATAAGCTGTTCAACTCTGAAAAACATACTCGTGGAATCCGAACGGTATATTCTGTAACCTTTGACTCCGGACTGAGTTTCCTTATCGGAATATACGAAACCGCGAAGTTTAAGTTTGGATTCGTTAAAATTTATATTGTGTTCTTCCCAAGGGGTATCGAATTTTTCCTCTCTCGCCAACCGCGCAAAATCTTTGGAAACCAAATCTTCCGCAGTCAATTCGGAACGTTTGCCCTCCCTGGAAATAAGTTCGTATTTCTTTTTGCCGAGCGAAGTAATTTTTCTGAATACCGGATAACCCGAATTTTTGATTTTATTTTTGTCTACGATAAGATTGTGTTCGGGCCAGGGTTCTTCTATAACGCCGTCGGCGTCGGGAGCTTTAAGCCTCTGTAAAACCTGAGTAGCCGAAGGGCGTTTCGCAGGGTCCTTTTCAAGCATGTCGGCAATCAGCGAAAGATATTTCAAATTGGTTATTTTAGGGCTCAGTTTCAGCTCGCAATCGTTGTTGAGTATGGTCCAGCAATAAATAACCTTACCCTTGTCTTTCCTCTTCTGCAATCTTTCGGTAAGGCTCTTTGCTTCGGGCAATTCGCCGGATAGATAATAATGGAATATAAGACCGAGCGAAAATATATCCGACTTTTCGGTTAAAGTTGCGGCAAGCGCAAGCCTTTCTTCGTCGTCTTCCACGTCCGCGTACGTACCGAGTTCGGGTGAATAATAATTTATATCGCCCACAACTTCGTCGGGTTTGTCGTCGAGAAAATAACTGCTGTCAAAGTCGATAAGCTTTGATACGTAGTTACCCGAACTGTTTTTGGCGAGAAGTACGTTCTTAAGCTTTAAATCGCTGTGAACAATGCCTTTGCCGTGAACGCTTATAAGCGCGCCCGTAGCCGTTAACAGCAATAATTTTTTAACGTCCAAAGACAGACTTGAAAGCACGAATTCTATTTCTTTGTCGGGCACGGCGCCTTCTATGAATTCGGAAGCTTCCATATAATGGTTGTCTTCCACAAATTCTTCGGAAGGAATTATAATGTTGCCGCCCGCCCCCGCTATCGTTCTAAGCGTTACGTTTACCCTTCTGCGGTTTGCAACGTATTTTTCGAACTTTATTTTATTCGCCTGAAAAGTACGTTCGTCCAAAGCGCCGTTTCTTACGGGATTGACGGGAGTTTGATATTTTTTCAAAAAATATACTTTACCGCCTCTTTTCGCCTTAGCCGTTTGACCGCACTGACTGTTTTTCCATTCGGTAATAAGCTCGTATCCGTGCACGTTCATTGATTTTCACCTCTTATAAGTTTAAGATATGTTTCATCGTACAGCGCGAAAATTTCCGCCTGCTTGTCCGCTTTTTTACGCAATTCTTCCAATTGACTCTTACGCTTCATCGCATAGCTAACCAAAGCTTCCGTTATTTCTTCCGGAAGTTCCAAATCCTCGCAATGCCCTATACGTTCGGACATTTCGTTTATAACAGCGCCGTACTCTGCAGCCCAGTATTCGGGAACGGATTCCTCAAACGCTTTTGCTTTAGCTTCCTTTTCGAGCTTTTCGCATTCCGCGACCGTTTTACCGATTTCCGCAAGACATGCAATCAGTTTTTCCGCGTCCCACGGAAAAATATTCGTCTGAACGCAAAGTTCTTCGCCGTTTTCCGCTCCGTCGAAATCTTTAATAAGCCGTTTTAAAATTTCTTCCGCGTCTTTACGGCAGTCCTCGGCTTTTTTTCTGTTTGTAAACGCTTTTTCGTTTAATGCATAGAATTCTTCGCGGAAAGAAACGATACTTTTCAGCACGGCGTTTTTACCTGATTTCAAAGCAACCAAAAAATCGAGTTTTTTATGCAGGTCTACCAAAGACGTAATATCGAGTTCCGCGAACGACGAAAAATCTTTCGGTTCGGTCGCGCCCAAACCCTCCAATTTTTCAGGCAACTTTTCGTTCGCTTCGGCAATTTTATTTTTTATAAACCTAATTTCTTCCCTATAACGCTCAACGGCTTCCACGTATTCCCTTTTGGTGTTTTCGGCTTTTTTGCAGAGTCCCTCGTCAAAACATTGCATTCTGTAAAATTTTTCGAAAAACAGAAAATTTCCGGCGATAATACGCTCGGCTTGTTTCTTTATATCCGCGGTAGCCTCTTCAAGTTTCTCCTTTTCACCGTCTATAGCCTGAATTTTTTCGTTATATCCGGCAAAAGCGCCTTCTTTTATACGCGCAGCGCAAAAATCTTTGACTTTTTCCTCGCCGTCGAGTTTTGCCTTCAACGCCTTTTCTTCATCGGCGTTGCCTTCTTCCGCCGCGCTAAGTTGCGCGGTAAAATCCTTTTCGAGAACTTCTGGAAGTTCCGTAAGGAATTTTTCGGAAATTTTATCAAGCCTTTTTTCCGCCGCCTTTTTTAAATCTTCGTATGTTTCGTAACCGAAAGCGACCATGGCGATAGTACTGCTGTCGTCATGGGTTCCGTTAGTCGCAAAAAATTTCTCAAGCCCCTCCGCAACCGCTTCGAAAGTCTGCGATTCTTTTATATTATCCAAAATCACCTTTTCGAAAGCCATTTGCGACAGAAAAGCCGCGGAATCGAAACATCCGTCGCTCGCGCTGAAAAGCACGCACGGCTTTTTGAATTTTCTGTACTCGCAGTTAATTTTAAAGGTTTTACCTTCCGTAATCTGTATGTAGTTGGTCATACCGCCGTCGGCGCCCTCTTCGTCCTCGACTACCTGATAAAGCCCTTCCGAATTCCACATATAGGGGCGCGAATCTCCCGCAGTCAGATAAAACACCTCTACGCAGTCCTTTCCTTCCCGGTATAATGCGGCGCAAAGCGTTGTTGCAAGCAGAGCAAGCCCCTGATACGCGCCTTCGTATATGAGATTTGCGTTTGCCGCAACTTTTTTAATGTTTTCGCTTAAAAATTCCGCGAAATATTCGCCGAGCTCTTTAACGAAATTCTTTTTTTCCTCATCAGTATTTAAACCGTTGTATTTTTCAAATAATCCGCCGTTTTTAACGTCGAAATCTTTATTATATAAAAGTTCGTGCAATAAAAGCGAAGTTGCTATGCGCGAACCGAAATATCCGCTTTTTTTGATATTGTAAACATTGTCGCCATAATGGTCTTTAACTGCAAAAAATTCAAAAAAAGAATTTTTTACGTAATCTAAAAATTCCTCGTCCGAATAATCTTCAAAAACGTCTTTAAACAGAATATCCGGCAATTTTTCCGAATCAAACAATTCGGGCACGAATTTTGTGTGCCTTATCGCCGAAGCGCCGCCAAGTCCGTCGGCAACGAAAAACACGTTCTCCCCCGTATAAGGACGCGCGTCCTCTCCTCTGTAATTCCTGTAACCGTCCCTTTCTTTAACCGCCTGACGGTAGACGGTCAACTTCATTTCCATTTTTATTTCTCCGTTTGTGCAAATAAAATTAAGGAGGGCGGACGGTTAACGTCCGCCCTCTTCCGTATAATTTTCTATTGCTTTTACAATTAGAACGAACCTACGAGAAGGTCGATTGCAGATTGAATATCAAGTTCGGAAAGACCGGTGCCAGCCGCCGAATAAGCCGGCCAATATCTGTTCCACGTCTGCAAATCCGTCCAGGGTTCAGCATTGGGAACGAAAGCTACAAGTCTGCCCGCTTTTGCCTGATATGTGCTGCCCATGGTTTGGTCGGTACCTTCCCACCATGCGCCGAGTTCCGCAAGATTCTTAGGCATGCCCGAAGGATAGCCCGACTGCGAAGCTCTTTCGCCCAAAGCGAGCGCGGGCGCGTCGCTGAACATAAGCACTGCGTGTCTGCGCTTGGAGCCGCCCGTAGTCCAATCGGATTTAAGCGCAAGCGCCAAAGCTTCCAATGCGTTTTCGGGAATATCTCCGCCGCCCATAGCGGTTATACCGTTAACAAACGCTCTGAATTGCTCGTTTTGGTCGGGAAGAGTAAAGAACTCCGACTCTTTCATGGGTTCGGAATCGCAACCGTAATCCCTGAATACTATAACCTTTACGCGGAGCACTTCTACGCTCTTATCGTTTTCGTCCATAGCGTCCGCAAATTTTTGATAGAAAGAAAGCGCGTTCTCCTTAACCTTATCGATTATGGGAGCCATGCTTCCCGTTCCGTCAATACACATAACGATGTCAACGTTATAAGTTCCTACACCTTGTCCACTCATTGTAAACAACCTCCAAAAATTTAAATTTATTTTACGCGCAAAGCGGAAACCTCCGCCGCAAAAACATGATTTTGCGGCGCGTCCGACTTGCTTAAGTTACATATATGTGCCGTGTAAACTGTTTTTAGTCTTCTCCCTGTTCCTGTTCGATAAACTGTTGCAACGAAATCATTCCCTTGGAAAGCAAATAGAATTTATCGTTATAATCGTCAACCGTTCCCGCCGCAACCATAATCATATATTCGAACAAATCGTCGCTCAGTAAGGTATCGCCCGCGTAACTTGTCGTAAGTCTGAAAACTATGTCGCCGTTGGAAATATTATAATCGAAAGAACCGTCGCACAGTCCGTAGTTCGCAACGCACACCGCTATAGCGCCGTCCATTCTCTTATCTTCGGCAATTGAGAAAGGCAACTTGGAAAGGAACTGCACCACTTCGTTATTGGGGTTTACCACCATAACGAATTCAACCGGAAAATCATCGGTTTTAATACCGCTGCTTATAACCAAATCCTCTTCATGCTTAGTAAAATTCCAATCGCGTGTTTCCAACATTTTTACAAGTTTATCATAAACGCCTTTTGCTCTTATTAATTTTTGTTCTTCAGACATGTGTTTTCCCTCCTGCGGAAAATATTGTTTTTTATTAATACGGCGTAACCGTTTATTAATCGAAAATATTTTTATTTTGATATAAATTTGCTTAAAATTTCGTCTATTTCTTCGCCGCGCATATGATTGCGTTCCAACAACACTTCAACCAACGCGTTTACCGCTGATTTATTTTCCGAAATTTCCCTTACTGCGTTTTCAAGCTCGTTTCGTAAAATACCGTTAACTCTTTCTCGTAAAACTCCGTAGTAAGGCGAACCCGCCGCTTCTTTCAACGATACGTAAGAAAGCCCTGTTTCACCGTCCATACCGTAATTGCACAACAATTGTTCGGCGACTTTCGTAGCGGTAAACAAATCTCCGCTTGCGCCCGTAGAAACCCCGTCGGTCTCTCCGTAAAACACAATTTCCGAAGCGCGGCCTCCGAGCGCGGTTTTTATTCTGGAAAGCAGCTCCGTTTTAGTGTAAAGCCCTTTATCCTCACTTTCGCCGTGCTGCATATATCCGCCGTGACCGCCGCGCGCCACTATTGTCAGGTAACTAGGGGTTTCTCCTCCGAGCCAGCACATGAGCGCGTGACCGGCTTCGTGCCGCGCTGTCCGCTCCAAAGTTGCGGGATTCCATTTTTTTACTTCGCCGCTGTTATAACTTTCAAACGCTTCTTCCAAAGCCGCGTTATCTACGGAACAATCCTTGGTTTTAATAGCGTTTCTCAACGCAAGCTCGCATACCTGTTCGAGTTCCGCAAGACTCATTCCCGCAGAACGTAAAGCTATATTGCCTATTTGTTTGCCGTCTACGGTAAAAGCCGCGCTCTTCGCAGTCAAAGCGTTTATAAAACGCTCGCGCTCTTCTTTGTTAGGCAAGTCAACGTATATTTTTCTGTCAAAACGTCGCAAAACGGCTCCGTCCAAAGAATTGGCGGTTCCCGTTTCTATACCGAAATTGGTTGCCGCAAGCACAAACACGGGCTTATCCGTATCCACGTTGAAACCGTCCATTTCAGTAAGTAAAGCCGTTAAAACATCGTCCGCAGTCGGCTTGCCTTCGCCTTTGCGTTCCTTTGCGATTACGTCTATTTCGTCAATAAAAAGAATGGAAGGCGCGTATTTTCTCGCAGTGCGGAAAATATCGTGCACAAGTTGCGCTCCGTCGCCTACGAATCTCTGTAAAAATCTGTTGCCTTCTGTAGCTATAAAAGTTACGTCCGACTCGCCCGCCATAGCCTTTGCCAACAAAGTTTTTCCCGTACCCGGAGGCCCGTACAACAGAATACCCTTGGGCGGTTTGACCCCTTTGCGCAAAAACTTTTTGGGATTTTTAAGATAATTTACAAAATAAGCAAGTTCGTCTTTTGCGTCTTCGGCTCCTATGACGTCGGCAAAATGTTTATCGGGACGGGAAACGTCTCCGAGAATATTTTTATTGTCCTCCGCGTCAACCGCCGTAGCCTGTTTAAAATCGAAAAGATTTATACTAGCCGTTTCGCCGTTCTTGGAAATTTTTTGCAAAGTCTTGAAAGAAACAACCTTGTTCGCCTTTGCAAGTTCCAAAAGATTATACTGCATATAAGCGTTGTTACACTTTTCGCGCACCTCATGCGCAAAGTTTCCTCCGCGAACGGTAAGCAGAGCGGAAGCTCCGCCGCCGGCAAACGACGTAAATTCCTCGGGACTTATATCCCCTTCTTTGTTTTGAATTATGTACAACGGAAGATTCACCCGTTCGCCCGCATATTCGAAAAAATCGCGTCCGGCCGAACGAACGTCCTCTATGTTCAGCACGCCGCCGCGCTCCTCCGAATTGCAACGAACATCCAAAAGTATTACCGAAATATCGTTATTGAAAAGAATTTCCTTCGCCGATTCGACGGTATCGGCGACGCGCACTTTAAAACCGGAAAGTTTTTTCACACATTCCTCGGCGGTTTTACCTTCGGCAAACAACAGCAATTCGGGTACGGAAGCTTCGGCGAAAAGTTTTCTTATATTTTCGTCGTCCGGAAGTTCCACTCCTATTTTTACTTTACGTAACTTTTCAATATCGAAATTGTTTTTCTCCGAAGCCATTAAACGGAACAGTTCGTAAAGCTCGCGGTAAAGAAAATTGGAAGCTTTACCGCTGACCGCGCGCGCGTCCGCCTTTCCGCCTTCCGAAAACATTATAGCGCCGGAAAGCTTTTTATCTATTTCAAAACTTATGCCCGTACTCTCACCGAAAGCGCGAGCGTGATTATTTATTTCTTTATCTACTATTTTCAGTAAATGACTTGCCCCGAGATGATTGAACATGAGCACGTTTCCAGAAGCAAAACGCGAACATATGGCTTGAGGAAACAACGGCGCGCCCGTAACGGGGTTTTTATCTTTGCCGAGCGCCTGTAAAACCGTTTTGCGGGAAACGCTAGAAAGTTCCGAAACCGACGGGTCTTCGTAAAGCTGTCTGCCCGCGTTGGTAGTAAAAATAAGTATTGCGTCCTTAAACGAAACTTCTTCGTCGGTAAAATTGTCGCGCAATCTGCCTGCGTCCAAAAGTTGTAAAAACAGGTGAATTACAACAAGATGAGCTTTTTCTATTTCATCGAAAAGTAAAATACATTTCGGATGTTCGGCAACGAAACTTGTAATGTTACCGGATTTTCCGTTTTTATAAACTTTATCCGAACCACAGAATTCTATATTCGCTTCTTTATCGGCATACTCGCTCATATCGAATCTTTTATACGGCAAGTCCAAAACTTCCGCAGCCTGTTCCGCAAGAAAAGTTTTACCGACGCCCGGAGGACCGGCAAACAAATACGTAGCTCTCGGTTTACTGCGTTTTAACTTTGTCAATGAAACGAGTTCGGCTTGAAACACTCCTTCGACAAACGTAGTTACGGCGTTATCCTGACCGTAAATTCTTTCAAGCAGAGTTTTTTGAATATTTTTTACTTTACCCACGGAACCGAGTAATGATTTAAGCCCTGCCGACTTCCGTTCCGCTTCGAGCCGTTCCTCTTTAGCTTCCTCCGCACCCCGGTTTGTTTCCACGGTTAATTCGTCGAATTCTTCATAAGGACTTTCAACCTTTTCCACAGCGTCGGAACAAGCGGCGCACTCTTCTTTTTTAACCGCTTCAGAATCGTCGAAATATTTTTTGAACGCCGGGCCGGGTTTTGCCAATACGGCTTCGAGCACGCGCGAAGCCGTAAGCGTTGTTTCTCCGTTTTTTACCGCTTCGTTTTCCGCTTCGTACATGAGTTTGTTAAATATAAAACTGTCCACCGAAAAGGTGCCCGGCTCAACGTTTTCGTTATCCAGAGCCGACGTCAACTGTCCGTAAGCCTCATCGAAAACAACCGATTTTTTTATAAACTGCCGCCTTACCGACATAAATTCGGAAATTACGCCCGCCCCCTCGGGAAGAGAAACTTTATCTCTGTCCACAATCACAGCCAAACACAACGCAACAAAACTGTCCGCCGTTACGGGACATTTTGTTTTGACGGAATAAAATTTATCCGCTGTTTTGAGTATAAAATCAAGAAAACAACTTTTTTCCAAAATTTTCTCCTTCGCCGGAAAAGCATACAAAAAATTAACAATTTAATTCTTTGCACCTTAAAAGTTTCACATATTTGATTCTATCAAAAAATTGAGGACATGTCAAGAAAATTAAAAAATTTGTCGTTTTTTTATCACATTTAACACAAGCCCGACACAATCCGACACAATACGCAAAACGGAGTAAAAAATATGTAAAATATTACAGAATAAATTCTATTGACTTTATCGCCGCTTTATGCTATGATTGAGCGGCTTAATTATATAAAAAATGAGGAAAGTATGGAAGAAAATACAGCGCCTGAACCGCAGGAAGATTTACCGCCTGAAAACGGCGACAAAACCGTAACAGAGTTACCCGCAGACAAGAAAACGGAAAAAAAATTACACGCAAAAAAAACGGCGGTACAATATGCCGTTATGAACGTAGGCGCGCTTATGATGGCTGTCAGCGTTTACTTTTTCCAGGCGCCAAATAACCTGACTTTAGGCGGAGTAGGCGGTCTTTCCATTATGCTTTCCGAACAGATTACACCGCATGTCGAATGGCTTACGCAACCGCTTATAATGGGTATTATAAACGCGCTTTTATTGATTTTGGGATTTATCATGCTCGGCAGAAAAAGCATGTTCAGAACAATTATATGCACGATTGCTTACACGGCAGAAATGTTGCTTTTCGATTACCTTAATCTGATATCGCTTATAAACGGAGGACAGTCTGCAACTCTTACCAACCAGCCGTTTTTGGAATTGTGTTACGCGATTTTACTTTACGGTGTGGGCGGAGCGTTGATTTTCAACAGCGGTTCAACTTCGGGCGGAACGGATATAGTGGCGTTAATCCTCAAAAAATTTACAAGTTTAAACGTTGGAATTTGTCTGTTAATCGTTGATATGATTGTGCTCGTTTCCTCCTTTTTCGTCTTTCAGGATACCACGACGGCATTATTCTCATGCATAGGTCTTTTCGCAAAATCATTCCTTTTGGACGGCGTTATAGAAAGCATGGGCAAAACAAAGTTTATAACTATAATTACCAAAGACCACGAAAAAATAGCCGAATATATACTCAACGTAGTAAAACACGGATATACGATGTACGACGCCGAGGGCGGCTACACGGGAGAAAGAAAAAAAGTCATGGTTACCGTTTGCAAACGCACCGAAGCTTTAAAATTGAAGTTAAAAGTAAAAAGCTTAGACCCTCAGGCGTTTGTAATAATTACCGACGCAAACGAAATATTAGGAAAAGGCTTCGGAGAAACCGACTGACAAGCGTGAATTTATGTTAGAGAGAACGGAAAAGAAGAAAAAAATTCTGTCGCACATAACTTACTGGGCGGTATTTAATCTGGGCATGGTTTTGCTTGCTCTCGGCGTGGCTCTTTTTAAGGGCCCCAACAACTTTGCGACGGGCGGCGTAAGCGGTATTTCTATACTTCTGAGCAAATTCATTACACCGCTTATACCATTTTTGAACCAATCGGCGATCATGCTGATTATAAACGCAATATTACTGATTATCGGCTTCATTTTTCTTGGAAAGGAATGCACGTTCAAAACGGCTTACTGCAGCATAGTGTATTCTTTGGAAATGTGGGTTATAGAAACGTTATTGCCGACGGGCGTTCTCCCGTTCACGCACGGCGAACAGAAATTTATGGAATTCTGCTATGCGATGCTTTTAACGGGCGCCGGCAGCGCGATAATTTTTAACTGTCACGCGTCTTCGGGCGGAACGGATATTATCGCGCTTATTATAAAAAAATTCTCGAAAATAAACATCGGAATCGCACTGTTGATTTCCGATTTGCTTATCGCCTGCCTTTCGTTTTTTATATTTGACGTTGAAACGGGACTGTATTCAGTTTTGGGACTGTTTGCAAAATCCTTCCTTGTGGACGGCGTTATAGAAAGTATAGGAAGAAGCAAGTACGTCACAATTATAACTTCTTTTCCTGAACTTATCACGCCTTTTATTCTGGAAGGCATGCACCGCGGCTACACATCTTACAAAGCGCGCGGCGGCTACACGGGCGAAGAAAAAACCATTATAATTACAGTATGCAAACGCACCGAAGCGTTTAAGCTTAAATTAAAAATACACGAAGCCGACCCCACTGCTTTCGTAATTTTAACCAACACAAACGAAATAATGGGTAAAGGATTTCAAACAACATAATTATTGCGTTCCCCGCGATATATCAGCGGGTAAAACAAAAAAACGCCGCGGCTGATTAAACTTCAGCCGCGGCGTTTTATAATTCTAAACGCCTTTCCATTTTCTGTTCGCAATAAACCACTCAGTGTCTTTCAATATCGTAGTATTATTGGAACAACGAAGTTTCAGTTCCCCTTTTTCCGTGTAAAAAACAATGTTTCCGTTCATTGAAGTATAAGCCGCCGCGCCGTCCGCTTTATAGTCTGTGATAAGAGTGGTACAATAGATATTTTCGGTATATACCGAAACTCTGTCTATAAATTCCTGCGCGGGAAATTCGTGTCCGACGGCGGCGTTATATTCGGGAGTTCCGCAACAACAGCACACTGCGACGTTCTTGGGTTTTATAACGCTCAACAGTTTTTCCGTACTAGCGGTATAACTTCCGTGGTGCCCGCCTTTGAAAAGTTCCACTTCGGGCAATTTGTTGCTATCCACAAGACTGCTTTCGCCCTTTGCCTCCAAATCTCCGGTAAAAAGATAATTATAAGTTTTTCCGTATGTACTCTGCGTTAAAAGCGCGCAGACAGAATAATCGTTTTCATCGTTAGTGGGTTCGTCGTAATACTTTTGATAGAGAATATTTAAAGATACGTTTTCGGCTTCGTCCAGATAATATTGCTTTTTTGCGCCGTCAGTTTCGTACCAGCACTGTTTAGCCGTATAAACCGAAGTTCCCTGCGACTTTGCATATTCTACAGCTTTACAATAAGAATTATAAATATCCGATTCGGTTTTGTGTCCCGCAAACTGAATAAGCGTTCCGACTTTATACTGGTAAAGTATACCCGTTTGCGAATTACCGCTTTTATTCCCCACAAAACCCGCGATATGGTCCTGGTGAGCATGTGTTGCGATTACGTATTCCAGCACTCCGTCCGTACAGTATTCGTCAACATAACTTTTAATCGTCGCCGCGCTGCTCTGCCGCGAACCGGCGTCTATCAGAACTTCCGTATCTCCGCACTTTATAAGCGTACAGTCTCCCGTATATTTATTGCCAAGCTCCAAAAAATGAACGGATACGTCGGTGTTCCCCGCGCCGCATACTTTGCACGTTCCCGTATTTTCGTCAAAGACATGTTCGCCCGTTCCTTTTATAACTTGAGTTTCCGGCTCGCCGCAAAATTTACACTCTCTCTTTTTCAAGCCGTCGCCGCAAGTAGCTTCTTTCGTTACTTCCCATTCAGTAAAAGTATGGTCGCCTACGCCTAAAATTTTATGGTATAAATCAGGTTTGACAAACCACAAAACTACGGCAACGGTTATTACAAGCAACAAAATAACGGCTATCGCTATAACAAGTTTAGGATGTCTTTTTGCCGTATTTACGGCTTTTTTTACTTTTCGTTTATTACTCGCCATTTAAAATTCCTTGGATTGAATATCCTTAAAAAACACATAAAGTATTGCCAAGTATATATACGCGCTGTTATTATAAAGATTTAATTTGCTCTAAAATCTTCTCACGCATCTCTATATATTTATTCAATTTGGCGCGTTCCTCGTCAACCAACTTTTTCGGAGCTTTTGAAACAAAGCCCTGATTATTCAATTTTCCGTCGGCACGGCGGATTTCGTCCATAACTTTTTCAAGCTCGCTTTCCAAGCGCGCTTTTTCCTTCTCAACGTCTACAAGTTCGCCCATGGGAATAAACACGGTCCCTACGGAAAGGACTTTTGCAACAGTCTTTTCCCCCGCTTCTTCGGGCGCGGAAATAAAAATTATTTCCTTTGCGCCGGCAAGTTTTAAAATACTGTCCGAATTGGCGGAAACAAGCCTTTTGTTTTCCGTTAAAATATACAAACTTACTTTACGCGAAGGAGGGCAGTTAAGCTCGGTTTTGGCCGCTCTGACCGCTTTTATTATATCCATTACCCCAGCAAACGCTTCCGCGTCTTTTTTATAAGCAAGACGCGAATTATAGCGCGGGAATTCTTTGGTCATTATTGTGCCTTCCGTATTAGGAATATTGCGGTAAATTTCATCCGTAATAAACGGTATAAACGGATGCAGAAGCTTTAACGAATTTTCCAAAACGAAAACAAGCACGGAAGCCGCTCTATCCGCCGCGTTGGCGTCCTCGCCTTTTAATACCGGTTTAACAAGTTCTATATACCAATCGCAGAAATCCGACCACATAAAATCGTACATCAATTGGCATGCTATACCCATTTCAAACTTGTTCATGGCGAGCGTAACGTCGCGGACGGAGGACTGCAAACGGGAAACTATCCATTTATCAGCGGGAGAAAGTCTGAATTCGGTAATAGGTCTTATTTTTCTGCCTTCGCAACTCATAACAACGAATCTGCCCGAATTCCAAATTTTATTCATAAAGTTGCGGCACGCCTCTACCTTCGCGTCGGAATAACGCGTGTCGTTGCCGGGAGCCACGCCCTGCAAAAGAGAAAATCTTAAACTATCCGCGCCGTATTTTTCTATTACTTCAAGAGGATCTACGCCGTTACCCAGGGACTTTGACATCTTTCTTCCCTTTTCGTCGCGTACCAATCCGTGAATAAGCACGTCGCGGAACGGAACTTTACGCATATGTTCCAATCCCGAGAAAATCATTCTGGCAACCCAGAAGAAAATGATATCGTAACCCGTGACGAGCACGTCGCCGGGATAAAAATATTCCAGATCCGAAGTATCGTCGGGAAAGCCGAGCGTGGAAAAAGGCCACAACGCCGAAGAGAACCAAGTATCCAAAACGTCCTCGTCCTGACGCAAATTTTCGCTTCCGCATTGCGAACAAACTTTAACTTCGGTTTTCGAGCACATCTCTTTGCCGCAGTCCTCGCAATACCATACGGGTATGCGGTGCCCCCACCAAAGCTGACGGGATATACACCAATCCTTTACGTTTTCCATCCAATTGTAATAAATTTTTGCAAAACGTTCGGGCACGAAAGTAACTTTTTTATCCATTACCGCGTTAATTGCGGGGCGAGCAAGTCCTTTCATTTTAACAAACCATTGGCGGGAAACTATAGGTTCGACGGTATCATGACAGCGATAACAATGACCTACGTTATGTTTATGAGGCTCGACGCTTACAAGGTTGCCCAAAGCCTTCAGCTCCTCCACGAGAGCCTTGCGGCAATCATAGCGGTTCATACCCGCGTATTTTCCCGCAAGCTCGTTCATGGTGCCGTCATCGTTCATAACCCGCACAACGGTAAGTTTATGACGAAGCCCCACCTCGAAGTCGTTGGGGTCGTGCGCGGGGGTGATTTTAACTACGCCCGTTCCGAATTCCATATCCGCGTGCTCGTCGCCCACTACGGGAATAGGTTTATTCAACACGGGAAGAATTACGTTTTTACCTATCAAATGTTTATATCTTACGTCCTTGGGGTTAACCGCCACAGCAGTATCGCCGAACATGGTTTCGGGGCGGGTAGTGGCTACTTCCAAAGCCGTTTGCCCGTCCTCGGTAAAATATTTTATATGCCAAAAAAATCCGTCCTCTTCAGCGTACTCCACTTCCGCGTCTGAAAGCGCGGTTTTACAGCGAGGGCACCAATTGATTATACGGCTGCCTCTGTAAATGAGTTTTTTATTGTATAAATTTACAAACACTTCGTTTACGGCGCGCGAACACTTTTCATCCATTGTAAACGTGAGGCGCGACCAATCGCAGGAAGAACCCAATTTTTTGAGCTGTTGCACGATTCTTGCGTTATATTTGTCTTTCCACTGCCAAACGCGTTTTAAAAAGCCTTCCCTGCCCAAACTTTCCTTACTTTCGCCCTCGGACTCAATCTGTTCCACAACCTTAACTTCGGTTGCTATGGAAGCATGGTCGGTTCCGGGAAGCCACAACGCGCAATAACCCTGCATTCGTTTGAAACGAACTACGGCGTCCTGCATGGTTTCGTCCATAGCGTGCCCCATATGAAGCTGCCCCGTTATATTGGGAGGCGGCATCATTACGGTAAAGGGAACTTTGTTGTCGTCGCGCTCGGCTTTAAAACAGCCCTTTTCTTCCCACTCCTTATAGAGTTTGTCCTCGAATTTAGAAGGATTGTAAGTTTTTTCCATAAAAATCTCCGCTTTATATATACTTCTTTATTATAAATCAATAATCGGAAGAAAGCAACTCTTAACAAGCCGACATAAATAAAATTTACGATAATTAATAAACGGAAAAAAATTTTAAATTTTAAACGTCAACAAATTTATAAAGGTTTAAAGTATTCGAATGTCAGTCGAACGAACTTATATTGTTACGCTTCAACTTAAGTATACGGCAAAAAAAACGTTGTAAAGAGTTCTTGCCGGTTACTTTTCGCTATGCGTTGTCAAACGGTAACGCTGCAAGCATAATATGTATTATTAAATTTTTAAGGAGTTTAAAGTACTTATTTTGAAAAAAATCATAACTGCTATACTTGCCTCGTTGATGGTTCTTGCTATTCCTTTCACTCTTGCAAGCTGTAAAAACGACGGCAAAGTAATAAAAATAAACGAAGTTACGCACTCGGTGTTCTACGCGCCTTTGTACCTTGCCGACGCTTTGGGCTATTTTAAAGACGAAGGCTTCGAGATAGAGCTTGTAAACGGCGGCGGCGCCGACAAAACCATGGCGGCGGTGCTCGCGGGCGAAGCCGACATAGGCTTCTGCGGACCCGAAGCGGTGGTTTACACATATCTCGGCGGAAGCGGCGACGCGCCCAAAGTTTTCGGTCAGCTTACCAACAAAGACGGAAGCTTTCTCGTAGGCAGAAAACCCGAACCGAATTTCGATTGGAGCTCGCTGGAAGGCAAAGACATTATAGCCGGCAGACCGGGCGGCGTTCCCTTCATGACGTTCGACTATCTGTTGAAGTCCAAGGGCGTTACCGCGAAATACAGAACGGACATAGATTTCAACATGACCACAGCAGCTTTTAAAGGCGGCACGGGCGATTACTGCACAATGTTCGAACCTGTTGCTTCCGATTTCCAAAAATCGGGCGACGGCTATATAGTCGGCAGCGTAGGCGCAGCCGCGGGAGAAGTTCCCTATACCTGCTTCATGGCAAAAAAGACCTATATAGACAAAAACGCCGACAAAATAGAAGGATTGCTGCGCGCTGTTACCAAAGCCGTAAAATACGTATACTCCAACACCAGCGAGGACGTTGCCGGTTACATTACGAAATATTTTGCAAACACCACGCAAGACAGCGTTAAAACATCCCTCGACAGCTATAAATCAATAAACGCCTGGGTAGAAAACATGGCGATGAAGGAATCGGCGTTTAACCGCTTACAGGATATAATAGAAGCTGCGGGCGAACTTGAAAAGCGCGTAAATTTCAGCGACATAGTGCTTACCGAAACGGCAGACAAAATTTATAAAGAAGTATACGCAAAATAATTATGCTTGAATTTAAAGACGTTTCCTACACCTACCATACCAAAACGGGCGAAACGACCGCGGTTAAAGATATGAGTTTTAAAGTGGAAAACGGACAGTTCGTATCCGTAATCGGACCTTCGGGCTGCGGTAAAACCACAATACTTTCGCTTGCCGCCGGACTGCTTTCTCCCTCTTCGGGTGAAATTGCGCGCGGCGACGGGGAATTCGGCTATATGCTGCAACGCGACGCGCTGTTCCCTTGGCGGACGGTGGAACAAAACATATTTCTGCCGTTGGAAGTTAAGAAACGCAATACGCCGCAAATGCGCGAAAGAGCGGTTGCGCTCGCCGAAAAATACGGGCTTAAAGATTTCCTCAAAAAAACGCCGTCTCAGCTTTCGGGCGGCATGCGGCAAAGAGTGGCGCTTATCCGAACCCTTGCGGCGGAACCGGAAATTCTGTTATTGGACGAACCGTTTTCCGCGTTGGATTACCAGACAAGACTTGAAGTTTGCGACGACGTGCAGAGAATTATAAAGAGCGAAAAAAAGACCGCGCTTTTGGTAACGCACGATATATCGGAAGCTATAGCGCTTTCGGATAAAGTCGTGGTGCTTTCGGCCCGTCCCGCAAAAGTCGTTGCCGAACACGACATAACTTTCGGAGACAACACGCCCAAAAGCCGCAGAGAATGCGGTGAATTTGCCGCCACTTTCGAAATACTGAGAAAGGAATTAGGTATATAACCGTAAAATTCCTTTTACAAAGGTAACCGAACATATGAAAAACAAAGACAACAAAAATAATTACTCGCGGGAGCATCTCGCGTATCTTAAAAAAGAAAGAAACAAAAAAATAACGGTAATACTTTCGCGCGTACTTATACTGGTTGCCGTACTCGGAATATGGGAAATTTGCGCACAGTGCAAAGTTATCGACCCGTTTATAACCAGTTCGCCGTCGCGCGTATGCACTACTATCGCCAGCCTTTACAAAGAGGGAACGTTGTTCTATCATATAGGCATAACTCTTATGGAAACCATGGCCGGATTCGTAATAGCCGTAGTGCTCGGTTATGCGATTGCCGTCGGATTATGGGCCAGCGAAACGATGCGTAAAGTTATAGAGCCCTACATAGTGGTTTTAAACGCTTTGCCGAAAATAGCTTTGGGTCCGCTGATTATCATATGGATAGGAACGGGCTATGACGCTATAATTTTCATGACCGTTCTCGTTTCTATAATTGTATGTATAATGAATATGCTTGCAGGGTTTATAGCGGTTGACAAAACAAAGCTACTGCTTATGAAATCCATGGGAGCAAGCAAGGCGACGACTTTGAGAAAACTTATTATTCCCGCCTCCCTTCCCGCACTCATGAACACTTTAAAAGTCGCCGTGGGGCTCGCGTGGATCGGCTCTATAATGGGCGAATATATAGTTTCGAAAGCCGGTCTAGGGTATCTGATTGTTTACGGCGGTCAGGTTTTCAAACTCGACCTTGTAATGACGGCAACGTTTATTCTCTGCGCTCTTGCGGGCGGTATGTACGGAATAATTTCACTGATTGAAAAAAAACTTAATAAATAATAACCGTTTACACGGTAAAGCGGCGGAAGTATTCGCTTCCGCCGCTTTTCAATTGCCGTATAAATTTTTCCTTTCCGCATAATTCAACATAATAGTGCGGTTTCCGATAAACATATCACACCGCCGAGGCGCGTTCGCGGGTGTTAAGCCCTTTAAGCGACGAAAGCTCGTCAAGCAACTTTTCGGTTTGCGAAACGGGCAAAATTTCACCCTTTTCAATAAGAAAAATTTCACCCTCGTGGCGGTCGCGTATAAGTCTTTTTTGTCTGTCTATATAAGCCGCAAAATTCATTTTTTATTCCTCCGTTTCCGTTTGTAACGGGCATCTGTTATTTTCAATTATTATTTTACATATTAATGTTGACAAACATAGTCATATATGATAAAATATTTTTGACGATTTTAAAAAATATTTTTAAAATAGCCTATTAATTCGGTTGACAAATTTATATTATTCCGTATAAGGAGAGAAAATAACCTTGAAATACGACGTAATGTTAAAAATTTTAATGCTGCTTCTGCAAAAGAGAAAAATCACCGCCGCCGAACTTGCCGGAAGATACGAAGTTTCCATGCGCAGCATTTACAGATATATTGACGAACTGTCTGCTTGCGGCGTGCCGTTACAGGTAGACCGCGGCAGGTACGGCGGAATTTATCTTTCGGATACTTATCGTTTACCTACGGGTTATTTTACACGCGAGGAATACGCCGCCACACTAAACGCTTTGGACGCAATGGCTTCACAGATTTCCGACAAAGCCATTATTTCCGCAAAAGAAAAATTGGAAAGCGGTGAAAAATACGAAAGACAGGAGCTTTCCGTATGCGGCAACATAATAATAGACGGCGGCGCCTGGGGAGACAGCCGAAGCTTCACCGAAAAAATGCAGATTTGCGAAAGTGCGGTAAACGAAAATAAAAGCCTTTCTATAGATTACTTTTCACGCGAAGGCGAACACAGCAAACGCGTAATTGATCCGCACGTGCTTATTTTCAAGCAAAACGTATGGTACGTATACGCTTTTTGTCATACTAAGCAAGACTTCAGAACTTTTAAAATAGGTAGAATAAAAAACGCTTTTTTTACGGGAAAAACATTTGAAAAACGAGAAATCAAACGCGAAGACATTCCGCTGAATTTCTTTTATTCTTCCGACCAGCTTATAAACGTAAAACTTGAAATTTCGCCTACCTCCCTTGCCGACGCGGAAGAATGGTTGGGCGTAGACAATATAGAACCCGTCGGTGAAACTTTGGTAGCCGAAGTAACCGTTCCCGACGACGAAAATTTGGTAAATAAAATTCTCGGTTACGGCGGCGCGGTAAATGTAGTGGAACCCGCCGAACTGAAAGAACGTGTAAAAAATACGGCATTGCGAATTGCCGGAAAAATATAATTTTAAGGAAGGAAAACAATGAAAAACTTAAAACTCAAGCTTGGCTGTCTGTTTCTTACAGCTTTAATGGCGTTCGGACTTGTCGCTTGCACGCCGCCCGCGGAATCGGAAATTCCTGATCCTCCGCCCGGCACGGAAAACCCGAATCCCCCCGAAACGGAAACGCCTCCTCCACCTGAAACTTCCCCTCTTGCGGAATTTAATCTTCCTGAAACTCTCGCCTCCGTAAACATAGTTACCGACGACGGGCAGGATATTACGGGAAATTTATTTAACCAAGAATATAAACCGTGCGCGGTTACCGTTGCCGACGGACGCGAAGGAGAAGATTTCGAAGGCGTGCGCGGTCAGGTACGCATACGCGGAAACAACACGTCGACGTTCCCAAAAAAATCTTACCGACTTAAATTCGACCAGAAAATTAACCTTTTGGGACTCAACGGCGGCGCTAAATGCAAAAACTGGGTTATGCTCGCCTGCTATAAAGACGTAAGTTTTTTACGCGACGCCGTAGTGTTTGAATTCGGCAAAAAAACCTTGGAAGAAAACGGCTACTACTGCTCCGATTTCACATATGCGCAAGTCAGCGTTAACGGCAAATATAACGGGCTGTATTTTGTTGCGGAACAACAACAGGTCAACAAAAACAGAGTAAATATTAACGAACCTGAAGAAGGCTATACCGGCACGGATATAGGTTATCTTGTTGAATACGACGGAAACGCTTCGTTCACGGAAGAACCGGGTAAATGGTTTGAACTGGACAATAGCAACTACCCTATTACCTGCGAGGACGGCTCCACCGTTATTCCCTCCCAATGGAAAACTCCCAAAGCGCTATATACCGTTAAAAACGATTTTTATTCTCCCACGCAGGTTAATTTTGCACGCAATTATGTAAAAAACGTATACCGGATAATGTACGAGGCAGTTTACAATAACGTATATTACAAATTCAACGCCGACTACACGGACATAGTGATTGCGGATGAAATTCACGATTCCAAAACCGCGGTTGAAAACGTCGTGGAATTGAATTCTTATGTGGATATGTTCCTTTTACAGGAGCTTGCCTGCGATAACGACGTGGATTTTTCAAGCTTTTTTATGACATTCGACATGAGCGCGAACGGAAGTAAAAAACTTGTTTTGCAAGCCCCTTGGGATTTCGACTCGGGGCTCGGCATGATGGACGGACAGGAAAAGGTTGAAAAAATATACACCGCTAACGTGAGCACGCACGTGAATGCCGCACACGGATTAAATCCCTGGCTTGCGGTTTTATGGAAAGCCGATTGGTTTAAAGAAGCATGCTCTGCGCGCTGGGCGGAGCTCAAAGACGCCGGCGTCTTTGATTCGCTTATTCGTCTTATCGACGCGGTTACGGAAAATTACGCCACATACTTTACGGAAAATTATAAAAAATGGGATAATTTAGGCGTTTACACAGACCAAGGCGTTCAAAGTAAAGAGGTTCTCAATTGGCACACGCACGCGGATGCTTCCGCATATCTTAAAACATGGCTTACCAACCGCATAAACTTCCTCACCGGTTACTTTGAAAAAATATAAAAAGCTATTTGTTTTCAACGCTTGACAAAGCTTTTTAAACCGTGTTACAATGGCAACGTAAGTTTGTTAAAGACAATTAAGCAATAACAAATGAATAACCTTTGTAAAGGGGAGTAGAAAGCGTTTTATACGTTCGCTAACCGTCAGTACAGTATCTTTAAGATACTCGGTAACGATTAAATTTCGAGACTTTTACCGATATATTATTATATTTCGGTAGGAGTCTCTTTCTTTTTGGAGCGTTAAATGGTATTAAACATATTTTTACTGCTTTTCGGCATGACGTTGCTTATTGTAGGCGCGGATTGGTTTGTAAGCGGTTCGGGTAAAATTGCAAAAGCGTTGAAAATTCCGCCGCTTATTATAGGATTAACGCTTGTTTCTATGGGTACAAGCGCACCCGAAGCTTCAGTAAGTATTAACGGCGCATTGAACGGCATGAACGATATGAGCTTGGGCAACGTCGTAGGATCCAACATATTCAACTCTCTTTTAATTTTGGGCGTAAGCTCGCTGATTATCCCTTTATCTATCGGAAAAGATTTAAAAAAGTTCGATATACCCGTAATGGTAGGACTGTACGTTGCGCTGTTATTGTTTACGGTTATAATTACCCCGTTTTACATCAGTTTATGGGAAGCAATAATAATGCTCATACTATTTGTCTCCTACACGATTTTTTTGATAATTCGCGCAAAACGTTCGGATAAGAATACCGTAACTGTCAGCGAAGAACAGAAATCGCTTTCGGAAAAAGATAAAAAGGATATTCCTTTATGGCTTGCCGTAATACTTGCCGCCGCGGGACTTACCGGAGTAATATTCGGCGGCGACATAGTAGTTAATAACGCTGCCGAACTTGCAAAAACGTTAGGAATGAGCGAAGCGCTTGTGGGGCTTACAATAGTAGCCGTCGGCACTTCTCTTCCCGAACTCGTAACCAGCGTGGTAGCTTCCATTAAAAAAGAAAACGATATCGCATTAGGAAACGTAATAGGTTCAAATATATTCAACATAATTTTTATTTTGGGCGTTTCGTCAGCCATAAGTCCGCCCACCCTTTCTACGGATTCGATAACGGATATGGCGGTTATGTTAGGTTCGGGTGTAATAATTTTGATTATTTCGCTCTTCTGCAAAAAAATGTCAAGATGGCAGGGCGCGATTTTGATTTTATTGTATATTGGTTACTTAACTTACGTTATAATAAGAAATTAAAAGGAGAAAAATATGGACGCGGTACAAATTGCCACTTCGGTACTGTCGCTCGCCGCAGGCGTAGGAATATTTCTTATAGCCTGTAATATGATGAGTTCGAATTTGGAAGCTTTGGGAAGCGGAAAACTAAAAGCCATGTTTGCTAAAACTTCCAAAAGCAAGCTGTTCGGGGTAGGCGTGGGCGCAGCCGCAACGGCTGCTATTCAAAGTTCCAGCGCAACGACGGTCATGGTTATAGGTTTCGTTAACGCCGGAATTATGACGTTAGCCCAAGCGGCAACGGTCATATTCGGCGCAAACATAGGAACCACTATCACCGGTCAGCTTGTGGCGTTGGGAATGTTCGGTGAAAATTCGCTTTCCACTTCGGTTATATTCGCTTCGTTGGCGGGCGTGGGGGCGTTCATTTTGACTTTTGCTAAAAAAGACCGCCTGCAAAAATTAGGCGGAATTTTATCCGGATTCGGCATGCTATTTGTCGGTCTTTCCATGATGAGCGGATCAATGAGCGCATTTTCCGAACAGGAATCGGTGAAAAATTTTCTTGCGGTATTTACAAATCCTTTTCTCCTTGTTCTCATAGGCGCGTTATTAACTGCGGTTGTTCAAAGTTCTTCCGTTATGACTTCAATGGCTATCACAATGGTTGTAACGGGGTTAATATCGCTCAATCAAGGCATATATATCACAATGGGTTCAAATATCGGCACTTGCGTTACCGCCTTGTTCGCAGGACTTACAAGCACCAAAAACGCTAAACGCACCGCGCTCATTCATTTGTTTTTCAACGTCAGCGGCGTTATTGTATTTCTTATAATAGGACTGTTTATGGAACTCGGCGGCGTGAACTTCGGATATTTGTTCGAACACATGTTCCCGAACGCGCCGCAAATTCAACTTTCGATGTTCCATACCATATTTAACGTATTAACCGTTATCGTTGTTCTGCCTCTCACAAATCTGCTTGTAAAATTCGTCTGCGTAATAGTGCCTGAAAAGAAAGAAGAAAAAACGACGACCGACGAACCGCACTTCTACTTTGTAGAGGAACATTTACTCAAAACGCCGCCCATAGCCGTTCAGCAGACAAAAAACGAAATACTTTTTATGGCTGAAACGGCTATCCGTAATTTTTCCATTGCCTGCAACATTGTATGCACCCTTGATTACGGTTCGGAAAAAACTTTCCGTGCCAACGAAAAACAACTTAATTTCGTAAACAATAAACTTTCGGTATTCATTGCAAAATTGATGAAATCCGACCTTAACGAAAAAGACAGGATATACCTCTCCACAGCGTTTCGCACTCTTATTGATCTTGAGCGTATAGGCGACTATGCCGAAAACATAATAGAGTACGCCGACAAGATAAAAGAGTATTCCGGTAAATTTTCCGACGACGCGGTAAAAGAGATAAAAGAGTTAAAAGAAATTATAAACAATCTTTATATTCAAACGGTAACGGCTTACAAAAACAAAGATAAAAAAGCTTTGAAAGAAGCTTACATTTTAGAAGACCGGATTGATAAAATTACCGCAGAAATGACGCAAAAACACGTTGAAAGACTGCGCGACGGCAAATGCACTCCGGAAATAGGAACTCAATATTTATCTTTTGCCACAAACGCCGAAAGAGTTGCCGATCACTTCATAAACATGGCAAATACAATTAAATAAAAGACAGCGCCCGCTTAAGAAGCGGGCGCTGTCTTTTATAATAACATTACTATGCTAAAATCAAAGATTTTTTTGCGTCGTTTACGCGCCGCCGTTTTTCTTGCAAAAAACGCATCAAAGTTTGAATACGGCGCTTGAAAACCCTTGTAAGCAAGTTTTCTCGCTTTTATTATAAAATTAAATTAATAGCGCAAGTACGGGCAAAGATATTATCGAAGTAATAGTGCCCAAAAGTACGGTGTTTGCCGCGGCTTCCTGCCCTTCGCCTATCAGTTCGGCGAAATTCTGCACAACCGAAGCCACGGGACAAGCGCTCATCACGAACATACAAAGCCTGAGTTCGGGGTCTACTGGAATTAGCGTTATTATTCCCAAAACGCAAAGAGGAAATATCAGTTGATTTACTCCCACCGCAAAATATTGCAACCAGTTTGTAAACAATTTTTTGAACGGAAGCGTAGCTAGACGCATACCCATAATAAGCATACACAGCGGCGAAGTCATTTTCCCCAAAACAGTAAACATTATGCCCAGCTGTTCGAAAAAAGGTCCGTTAACGGCGTCGAGTTTGAAACCCGTAAGGAACAGCGGTAAAGCTACCGCAATTGAAATAGTAGCGGGATTTATCAATACCTTTTTTATACTGATATATTTTTTATCCTGAGAGATAAGCGCGGAAATAACCGTCCACCCCAACAAATTCATGGATAAAAAATACATCATTGAATACGCCGCGACATTAGGCGAATCGGGAAAAAGCGCTTCCAAAAGCGGTACTCCCAAAAACGAACAGTTTGAAAGCGTTGTTGCAACCGTTGCCACACGATACCGCACCTCAGAAAACTTTTTACGGAATATTAAAAAGAAAAAACCTAAAAATATAAGTTGTATTGCAGTAACTATACCGAGGAAAATTAAAAGATTTATACCCAATTCAGGCGTAAAATCGGCTTTATTAAAAGAATACACCGTTAAAGCGGGTTGGCAAACAAACATTAAAAGACGTGAAAAAGCCGATATGCTTTCCGGCTTTACCGCTTTTACTTTTACTAAAATATACCCGGGAACAGCATATAAAAGCATAATGCTTACGAAAATCAAAGTAATTAAAAACGCATCCATAACTCACACACAATTTATAAATCGAACATTGTACATTTTAGCATATACACATAAAATTTACAAATAATTCCACACAAAAATAAAAAAATACAGTGCGAACCGTTTATCACTCGTCATATTATAAAATAATAATAAAGATAATCGTACTCGAAATATATAAATCGTAATTACTTTTATATCGATTAAAATGTTTTAATATTCAGAAATTACAAATAAAAAATTGACATAACATTAATTTAATGATAATATAGAAATACGTTTTAATAATATTGATTGTATATTATGGTTAACGGTGCGAACAACGCGTTGCGTTTATTCAAATCGGGGTTATGGCGCAGTTGGTAGCGCGTTTGACTGGCAGTCAAAAGGTCATCGGTTCGAACCCGATTAGCTCCACCAAGTGAAACCTGAAACGAATCGTAC
>CATKAP010000222.1 GCA_949746255.1 uncultured bacterium | reverse complement strand
TAATTTTATAGGAATTTAATTATGTTTTGTAAAAATTGCGGAAAAGAGTTAGACGATAATGCGGTTATATGCCCTAATTGCGGCGTGCCTACGGATAAATTATATGCACAGCAGCCGTTATCGGAACCTAAAAAGATCAACGGAATAGGTATTGCGGGTTTCGTTGTCGGTTTGCTGGGTTTATTGGGAGGAAATTATTTGTTTCTGATACCCGGTATCATAGGACTTATATTAAGCATTGTCGGCGTTGTGCATATGAAAAAATGCAATTCGGCAAACGGGTTGGCTGTAGCCGGTTTAATTGTCGGTATAGTTTCATTTATTTTCTGGTTGCTAATTTGGATACTGGCTATAGGCATAATAATGGACGGCAGTTACCCGCTTTATTAATTTAAATATAATCCGTAGAGATTTTTCTGCGGATTTTTATTTCAAATATGAACTTTTAGTGAAAAAATTTTCACATAATTATAAATTTTTTACTTCAAAGTCTTGACAATTTCGATTTTCGGTTATAAAATAAGTTATGTGACACATATAGTGTACATAGGAAAAATAATTTTCAAGGAGTTGAATATGTTCTGTAAAAATTGCGGCAAAGAGATCGACGATAGCGCGGTTGTATGCCCTAATTGCGGTGTAGCTACCGAAAAGATGGCGGCTTCCGCACCCGTTCAGCCGATGAGCAATACATTGGCAACCGTAGGTTTTATACTTTCTTTCTTTTTTAGCGTCATAGGCTTGATTGTATGCATCATGGGGCTTAAACGCTCTAAAGAACCCGCATATGCGGGCAATGGCAAGACTCTTGCCATTGCGGGAATTATTATTAGTTCCATCGGCACCGTTTTCTATGTAATTTATCTTTGCATTATAATAGCCGGGCTTGGCGTTGCTCTTGCATAAAGATTCGGTAATTAAACATTAAACAAAAACAAGGCGGTTAACGCCTTGTTTTTTTGTTCGGTCAAAAACGTTTGACATATTTTGCAATCTTCTTTATAATAAAATTGTTGATAAATCAATTATATATGTTAACGGGGTTTTTATTTATGGACGAAAGATTTAAAAATTTTACTATTACAATTTTAAAATTAAATAAATTAATTCAGAAAATAAAATTACACGAAGTGGAAGAGTACGGTTTAAAAGCCATACACGTAATGTGTATATATGAACTCGCGGTAAACAGAAAAGGGTTAACGGCGACAGAACTTGTTAAACTTACTTTGGAAGATAAGGGAGCTGTATCCCGTGCGTTAGCGTTGTTGCGCGATAAAAACTATGTGTGTTACGGAGAAAAGAAGTACAATTCTTTAATTCGTTTAACCGAAGAAGGGGGAAAGGTTGCGGAAGTAATCAATGTAAAAGCCGAACAGGCGGTAAGAGCCGCGGGCGGAGATTTAAGCGAAAATGACAGAGAAATTATGTATTCCAGCCTTTGGAATATTTCCGACCGTTTAAAAGATTATTACGAAAAAATTTCAGGTAAAAATTGCGATTGATAAAAGAGAGTTTTCTAAAAAGAAAACTCTCTTTAAAATTATCTGGTTTTATTGTAGAAAACGCATAATTCTTTCAGCGTGCAATTTACGCAGTCGGGGCGTTGGGAATGGCAAACCCGCCTGCCGTGGTATATAAGATAATGATGGGTCTTTGACCAAAGTTCTTTTGGAACGGCGGCGCAAAGCCCTTCTTCTACTTTTTGCGGGGTTTTGCCTTCGGCGATTCCTAATCTGTTGGAAACGCGAAACACATGAGTATCTACGGCTATGGCGTCGCCGTCGAAAGCTACGGCATAAACCACGTTGGCGGTCTTTTGTCCTACGCCCGCAAGCGTTTTAAGTTCTTCCAGAGTATTTGGTACCTTACCGTTGAATTTTTCTATAATATCGCGGGAGGCGGAAAGGATGTGCGCGGCTTTATTGTGATAAAATCCGCATGAAAAAATATATTTTTCCAACTGCTCCTGCGTAAGAGAAAGCATCTTTTCGGGAGTATTATAATTTTTAAACAGTTCCGCGGTTACTTTGTTCACGCGTTCGTCCGTACATTGCGCCGAAAGTATAACGGCAACAAGCAGCTCGTACGGCGATTTAAAGTGCAGCGCCGGTTGCGCGTCGGGATAAAGAGCGGCGAGTCTGTTTAAAATTTCATTTGTGTTATCGTTCATAATTTAAGTTTATCATAATATCGCATCAAAATCAATTAAATACGGTTAAAATAAACTCTTCCGTAACGGTTGTCAAAATAATAACAGCCATAAAAAGCCGAATAATTCCCGCCTTTTATTACTGCTTTTGCCCGCATTAAAAAGTTTTTATTGAATTTTACCGAAAGACCGCAGCCCACGTTGGCTTCTTTCGGTGTGTTTATGAGCATACAAGGTATACCGCTCATTCTCAAACGGTTGTTGCAGTCTATGGCCTGCGAGCGAGAGCGGAACACGGCAAGTATTTCATTCATAATTTTACTCCTCTGTAAAATATATTAATTATTGAACCGCTCGGCAAGCCGACGGAATTACTATTATTTTATGACGCGATAAATTTTTATGATAAAATTTTAAACAGGAGTTTTTTATGATATATTTTGATAACGCCGCGACGGGTGGTTTTAAGCCCGATACCGTCGTCACTGCGGCTACAGCCGCTTTAAAGTACGCCGCAAATCCCGGCAGAAGCGGACATAAGCTTTCGCTTGCCTGTCTTGAAAGGGTTTATTCCTGCCGCAAACTTTTATGCGAATTTTTCGGCGGATACAGTTACGACAGAGTTATTTTCACCAAAAACTGTTCGGAAGCTTTGAACATAGCTATTCTCGGGGAAATTAAAGCGGGCGATAGGGTGGTTACCACTGTTGCCGAGCACAATTCGGTTTTACGCCCTCTTGAATTTTTAAAAACCAGGGGCGTAAAAGTGGATTACGCTCCGTTGGGGGATAATGGCGATATAGATATGAATTTACTTGTATCGCTTGTAAACGAAAGGACTAAAGCCGTTATAATTACTCTTGCTTCCAATGTTACGGGAACTTCGCCAGATATTAAATTCTTACGCGCCAATATTCCTGAAAAGTGTTTACTTATTTGCGACGGTGCACAGGCATGCGGGCATACGGAAATTAATATGAAACAAAGCGGTATAGACGCGCTTGCCGTCGCCGGACACAAAGGCATGCTGGGCATACAGGGAAGCGGCGCGTTGTTGTTTTCCGAAAGATTTAATCCTTCGCCGGTTATGTTCGGCGGTACCGGCAGTGAAAGCAATAATCTTAACATGCCGGATTTTTATCCTGACAGACTTGAAAGCGGTACGCTTTCCGCACCCGCAATAGCTTCGTTGGGTGAAGGCGCGCTTTTGCTTAGGGAAAATATGCGGCAGTATTCCGCCGCCGTTTCGGCTATGACGGAATTTTTATGCGGCGAACTCGGCTCGTTGAAAGGTGTAAGATTGTATTCCAAACCTAATCCGTTCGGGATCACCGCGTTTGCGCTTGACAATATGCAATCCGAGCTTGCCGCTTACGAACTTTCGGAACAGTACGGGATTTGCGTGCGCGGCGGGTTGCACTGCGCTCCGCTTATGCATAAGGCGCTCGGAAGCGAAGGGCTTATACGGGCTTCGGTATCGCCTTTTAACAGCTTGAACGAATGTAAAACTTTTATTGCCGCCGTAAAAGAAATTTCTTCGAGATAAGGCGAAGGTGTTCTTGACAATCAAACGCTTCGCGCGTAAAATAAATATACGGAGCGTTTTATGGGTATATATAAATCGGTAGCGGAGCTTGTGGGTAATACGCCCATGCTCGAACTTGTAAATTATCAAAAAAAACACGGCTTAAAAGCGAAAATTTTAGCTAAGTTGGAATATTTTAATCCTGCCGGGTCTGTTAAAGACAGAGTTGCAAAACAAATGCTTGAGGACGCCGAAAGAAGCGGGAAGCTTAAAAAGGGCGCGACGGTTATCGAACCTACTTCCGGCAATACGGGTATAGGGCTTGCGGCTATGGCGGCGGCGAAAGGCTATAAAGTTATTTTAACTATGCCCGATACCATGAGCGTAGAGCGCAGAAACCTAATCAAAGCATACGGCGCGGAAGTTGTTCTTACAGACGGCGCGAAAGGAATGTCGGGCGCGATAGAAAAAGCGAAAGACCTTAATAAACAAATCGAAGGCAGTCTTATAATGGGGCAGTTCGAAAACCTTTCAAATCCCAAAGCTCATAAATTAACTACCGCGCCGGAAATTTGGAACGATACCCGGGGGAACTTGGATGTTTTCGTTGCGGGCGTGGGCACGGGCGGCACGATTACGGGCGTAGGCGAATTTTTAAAGTCAAAAAATCCCGATATAAAAGTTATAGCGGTAGAGCCGGCAACTTCTCCGGTACTTTCAAAAGGCGAATCGGGCGCGCACGGTATTCAGGGTATTGGCGCGGGATTTGTGCCGAAAGTATTGAATACTTCCGTTTATGACGAAATTATAGCGGTGGAAAACGAAGAGGCGTTTGCCGCGGGCAGAGATATAGGATTAACCGAAGGCTTCTTGGTGGGAATATCTTCAGGTGCGGCGCTTTGGGCGGCAACGGAACTTGCAAAGCGCAAAGAAAACTTCGGTAAGGTTATAGTGGTTCTCTTCCCCGATACGGGCGACAGATACCTTTCGACTCCTTTGTTTTTATAAATTGAAAAATTATTAAACAGGCGCGGGACGATATCGTCCCGCGCC
>CATKAP010000221.1 GCA_949746255.1 uncultured bacterium | reverse complement strand
AACAAGGTACGGTTTCGATAAAGGCAATCAGCCGCGAAGCGGGCGCAAGAACAAAAATTGCTATTTTTTCCGAGGATGAAAGAGTTGACGCCATAGGAGCTTGCGTAGGAAACAAAGGCGCGCGAGTGAACGCTATTGTCGAGGAACTCAACGGAGAAAAGATAGATATAATTCCGTGGAGCGAGAATCCGCTTGAATTTATTGCAAAAGCGCTTTCTCCCGCTAAAGTTATTTCTGTAACGCAACTAGAAGGCGATAAAACCGCTCTTGCTGTCGTACAGGATGATAAACTTTCTCTTGCAATAGGTAAGGACGGACAAAACGCTCGTCTTGCAGTGAGACTCACGGGTTGGAAGATTGACGTTAAAAGTCAGACAGCCGCCTCAAAATTAGGTGTTTTTGCGGAACAGGAAGAGCAGGGAGAATAATGCCAAAGACGAAGAAAATTCCGTTGAGAATGTGTATAGCATGCAGAAAAATGAAAGAAAAAAGAAGTATGTTGCGGATAGTGAAACCGCAGGAAGGCGATATTTTTCTGGATTTTTCTTCAAAAGCGTCTGGAAGAGGCGCTTATATATGCAATAACCCCGAATGTATAATAAAACTGAAAAAACAATGTTTGCTTAATAAAGTTTTTTCCTGCGAAGTTGATACATGCGTTTACTCCGCGATTGAGGAGGAATATTTTGGTAAAGGGCAAAATTGAAACTTATATAGGTTTTTGCATAAAGTCTGCTAATATTACTCTAGGTTCGGGGGCGATTTCAACTTTACGGGGTGACGTTTATCTTTTGGTAATGGATAGTAATTCCGCTAAAAACTCCGTGCGTTTGGCTTTAAAATTCAAGCGCAGGTTTAATTGTCCTCTGTTAGTTTGTAAACAGGGATTTGAAGACGTCGTAAATAAACCCGGTTGTAAAATTGCCGCAATCAGGGATAAAAATTTGGCTAAGGCAATTTTGGAAAGTAAAGAAACAAATTACGTATTATATGCCGAAGGCGGTGAAGAGAATGGCTAAATATAACGATATTGAAAATATTAATAAGCTTATGTTCGGAGGAGTGTTAGCAGAGCTTTCTAAAAATGTGGTCAATGCGGAAAAATCCGCTTCGGCTATATTAAAGAAACTTAACGACCTTGAAGAAGCGGCTAAAAGGAAAAGAATAGAGGAAGAACAGGCGTTAGCTAAAAAAGCGGCCGAAGAAGAAGCGGCGAGAATTGCCGCCGAACGCAAGGAAAAAGAGCTTGCGGAACAAGCGGCTCTTGAAGCTGCACAAAAAGCCGCCGAGGAAGCTGCGGCAAAAATAGCCGCTGAAAAACCGGAAGAGAAGCCAGTTGAAAAACCTGTGGTTAAATCTACCGAGCGTCCTACAGTACAGCAGAAGCCGAGTAAGCCTGTATATCAGAGCGGACAAAGAATTCCTTCCGAAAATAAAACGTTTATAAACCGCGATAACCGGCCTCAGAGACAGGGACAACAGAGCAGACCTAATAACGGTCAATTTGTTTCTCGTCCAAACGGAGGACAAAATTTTCGTCAGGGAAGCGCTCCGAAATTCGGATCCGTGCCTGCTCCTGCGGCTACGCCTCAACCGGCGAAGACTAAAAATTTCGGTCCCGACAAAAAGAAGCAGAGTTATGATAAAACTTACGTTGAAAAGGATAAACATTCAATGTCAAAGCGCGCTTTGCAAAAACAGCAGGGAGCAAGTATATCCGACTTCGACGAGAATAAGAGCGGTTACAGAAAGCTAAGAGTAAAAAAAGTTCAGCAAAAAGCTTCTACGACAATAAAGATAGAGCACGCGGTAGTTACTACGAACGATATACCTTTAAAAGTCTTATCCGAAAAGATAGGAATTTCTGCGGTTGAAATAACAAAACGTCTTTTTAAAGAAGGTATTATGAC
This sequence comes from uncultured bacterium, assembly GCA_949746255.1. Taxonomy (GTDB): domain Bacteria; phylum Bacillota; class Clostridia; order Christensenellales; family Borkfalkiaceae; genus Coproplasma. Next base: position 14,478 of record CATKAP010000221.1, on the reverse strand, counting down.
GAATGTTAACGGTTCTATCGACTACGATACCGCCGCGTTGATTGCTGCCGGTTTGGGAATTGAACTTGAATACAAACCCGAAAAGACTGCGGAAGAAGTTTTGTTCGAACAGCAGGCGGATACTGTTGAAGAGATAGAAAGTCTTGTTCCACGCGCTCCCGTCGTAACGGTTATGGGGCACGTGGATCATGGTAAAACTTCGCTTTTGGATTATATAAGAAAAGCTCATGTAACAAAGGATGAGGCTGGCGGAATAACGCAACATATCGGCGCATATACGGTTACCGTGAACGGAAAAGGCATTACTTTTATCGATACTCCGGGACATGAAGCGTTTACAGCTATGCGGGCGCGCGGCGCACAGGTTACAGACATTGTTATACTTGTAGTTGCCGGCGACGACGGCATAATGCCGCAGACCATAGAGGCAATCAATCATGCTAAAGCTGCGGGCGTTGAAATTATCGTTGCCGTAAATAAAATGGATAAACCCGAAGCAAATTTGGAAAAAGTAAAGCAAAATCTCACTTCTTATGATTTGGTTCCCGAAGAATGGGGAGGTAAAACCATAGTTTGTCCTATATCCTGTAAAACGGGAAACGGTATAGACGAGCTTTTGGAAAGTTTGTTGCTTGTAGCGGAAATGAAAGAATTGCTTGCAAATCCGGCGAGAGAAGCGAGAGGTATAATTATTGAGGCTCGTTTGGATAAAGGTAAAGGACCCGTCGCTACTGTTCTCGTTCAAAACGGTACGTTACACACCGGCGATAATATAATTTCCGGAACTGTAACGGGTAGAGTTCGCGCAATGATTGACGATACGGGTAAAACCGTTAAAGAAGCGGGTCCTTCCGTAGCGGTAAATATTTTGGGATTGGAAGAAGTGCCTAACTCGGGCGATTCGATATATGCCGTAACCCAGGAACTTATGAAGCAGGTTATGGATGAAAGAAAAAGAAAGAAGAGCGACGCTCTTGTAAATTCAACTCGTAAAGTATCTGGAGACGATCCTTTCGATATGTTGGAAGACGGCGAACTTAAATATCTCAATCTTATTATTAAAGGCGACGTTCAGGGATCAGTCGAAGCTGTTAAACAGTCTGTTTTAAAACTTTCCAACGATGAAGTGCATGTAAAAGTTATTCATAGCGCGGCTGGCGCAATAAATGAGAGCGATGTCATGCTTGCGGAATCTTCCAACGCTATAATTTTAGGTTTTAACGTTCGTCCGGACGCAAAAGCGAAAGTTCTTGCCGAAAGAAGTAAAGTCGATGTTAGAAGTTATCGAATAATATACGACCTTCTCAACGATATGGAAAATGCGCTTAAAGGTTTACGCGCACCGAAATATCAGGAAATTTTGCTCGGCAAGTGCGAAGTGCGCCAAACTTTCAAAATTACGGGCGTGGGCAACATTGCCGGCTGTTACGTGCTTGACGGTAAAATTGTCCGCGGCGGTAAACTCAGAATATACCGCGACGATATTTTGGTCGTAGAAGGCGGAGTTAAACAACTTAAACGTTTTAAAGACGACGTTAAAGAAGTTGCAACCGGTTTTGAATGCGGTTGTGCGATAGAAGGTTTTAATGATATAAAAATAGGCGATATTATAGAATGTTATCTAATTGAAGAGATAACTGCAGGTTAATATAATGAAAGGTATCAGAGGAGAACGCCTTGCCGGTGAATTCCAAAAAGAAATATCATATATAATAAGCGGCAAACTCAGAGGAAATTTTCCAGAGCTTTCCGCTATTATAAGCGTGACGGAAGTGGACGTCGCTCCAGATCTTAAAAGCGCTAAGGTTTTTGTAAGTATTTTTGACAGTGATAAACTCCGTGAGGAACGTAGTTTTAACATTTTGAAAGAAAATGCAGGATTCATCCGTCATGAACTTGCAAAAGTTATGCATTTAAGAACCGTACCCGAAATAAGAATACAATGGGACGGTAGTATGGAATACGGTGAAAAGATAGATAAAATTTTATCTGAAATTGAAAACGGCGATGAATGATACGCTTGAAAAGATTATTTTAAAATTAAATACTTGTAAAAAAGCGGCTGTTTTTTGTCATGTTCGTCCCGACGGCGACGCTATAGGTAGCGGTTTGGCATTGACTCTCGCTTTGAAAAAAGCGGGCAAATTTGCGGTTATGTGTTGCGAAGACGTTCCTCCGGAAAAATTTTGTTTTTTGGAAGCGATAACAGAAGTTAAAACGGAATTGCCGGATGAAACTTTTGATACTTATTTTTGCGTTGACAGTGCGGATATAACTAGAATAGGCGTTTTTGCCAAGTATTTTAAAAATTTTAAAGGTTGTACCGTAAATATAGACCATCATATTTCCAATACAAAATACGCGGATTATAACTATGTTCGTGTTTGTCCGGCAAGTTGTGAAATAATAGCTGATATTCTTGTAAAAACAGGTTGGAATATAGATTCGGAAATTGCCGATTTACTTATGCTCGGTTTAATAACGGACAGCGGTAATTTTACACATAACGACGTAAGTGCCGCAACGTTCAGAACGGCGGCGACGCTTCGTGAAAAAGGCGCTGACGTAAATAAAATCAGTTATCAAATGTTTGCCAGACAAACTAAAGCGAGGGCTTTATTATACGGGCAGGTAATCAATAAAATTCGTTTCGAATTGGAAGATAAAGTTGCGTTTATAATAATTAACCAAGCGGACCTGGAAAAATTCGGAGCGGATACAGGCGTTACAGAAGGCTTTGTTGATTTTGCTTTGACAATCGACGGGGTTGAAGTTTCGATTTCCGTACTTGAATTTAAAAAAGGTCAGTACAAAGTTTCTTTGCGGAGTAAAGGAACTGTCAACGTTAACTCCGTTGCGTCGGATTTCGGCGGCGGCGGGCACATACTTGCAAGCGGATGTATGATTTTCGGCGAACTTGAAGAAGTGATAGATAGAATAACTTACGCGGTATATAAAAATCTATGACGGGTTTTATTAACGTAAATAAGAAACAAGGCGACAGTTCAGCTCGTGAAGTAGGTAGAATAAAATATTTATTAAAAACTCCTTGCGGGCATATGGGCACGCTTGACCCCATGGCTTCAGGCGTATTACCGGTAGCAATAGGAAATGCGGCAAGGTTGTTTGATTACTTTCTGGATAAAGAAAAGATATACATTGCTGATTTTACGTTCGGTGTGCAAAGCGACACTTTGGATTCCACGGGAAACTTAGTGTATAATACGGGCGGAATTCCAACGGCGCAGGAAATTGAGAGCGTTTTACACGAATTTATAGGTGAAATAATGCAGACGCCGCCAAAATTTAGCGCAAAAAACATAAACGGTAAACGTGGATATGAACTTGCGCGGGCGGGCGTTGATTTTGAACTTAAACCTAAAAAAGTAAAGATAAACGAAATAAAGTTATTGGAAGAAGCGGACAAAAGTACTTTCAGACTGAAAATAAATTGCGGCGGAGGAACGTACATACGTTCGTTGGCAAGAGATATTGCGAATAGATTGGGAACTTGTGCGGTTATGAGCGCATTGGTTAGAGTTAAAAGCGGAATATTCGGTATAGAAACGGCCGTAAATACCGACAATCTTACGACGGAAAATATAAGTAAATATATTATCCCGACGGAAAGTGTTCTGCCGTTTGAAAGCATTATTCCAGACGGAACGGTTGCAAAAAAGTTATTTAACGGGCTTGCAGTAAGATGCGAAAAACCTGAAGGATTATATAAACTTTTCTTACCCGACGGTACATTTTACGGAATAGGGGAAGTAAATCAAACTTTTTTAAAAGCGAGGACAAAGTTATGTTAAAAATTATTAACTATAATTGCGATGAATACGAATTTCCGTGCTTGGTAGTATTGGGTTGCTTCGACGCAATTCATGCGGGTCATGCCGAGCTTTTAAAGAAAGCGAAGTTACAGGCGAAAATAAACGGCCTTGATTTGGGCGTTATGATTTTCAGTGAAGGTAAATGCGGTAAACAGGTTTTTACTTTTGAAGAAAAATTGCAATTGCTCGAAGATTATAATGTTAAATTTGTCCTTAAAATTGATTTTAACGACGAATTTAAAAAGACTAAACCGCTTGAATTTTTGCAAAATATTGAAGAAAAAGTAAATGTTAAAGCATATATGAGCGGTAAAGATTTCCGTTTCGGAGAAGGAGCTAAAGGAAAGTCTTCCACGCTTAAAAATTATGCCGAAGACGAAGAAAACGGCGTTTGGTATATGCCGATAAAAGACGTTTTGTTGGATTCTGAAAAAATAAGCACCACGTCAATAAAAAAATTTCTTGAAGAAGGAAACGTAAAAAAAGCTAGCGAATTTTTAGGCCGGAATTTTTCCGTTTGTTCAGAAGTCATAAACGGTGCGGATCGCGGAGGAAAAACGATAGGTTTTCCTACGATAAATTTATGTTACCCCGAAGATAAGACCGAGTTGAAGTTTGGAGTATATTCCGTTAAATGTTTATTTGACGATGCCGAATATATAGGAATGGCAAACTACGGGTCGCGTCCTACTTTTGGAGAAAACGAACCGTTGCTCGAAGTATATTTAAACGACTTTGGCGGCGATTTATATGGAAAACAAGTTAAGGTTGAGTTTATCGATTTTATTAGAGATATTCATAAGTTTGAAAATTCCGACGAATTAAAAGAACAGCTTTTGCACGATTTGAGCGTGATTAAAGGCACTGCCGACGCTGAAACGGCAGTTGTAGACTATGAATCCGAAACGCAACCGGAAAAAGTTATTGAAAATGTTTCACCCGACATTTCAAACGAAACACCGCCGGTAGTTGAAAACTGCGGTGAAACTTATAGTGGATCCGAATGTGTGGAAGAAGCGGTAAGCGAAATAGATTCCGAAACAGTTATTGAAGAAAATAAGGAAAATTCATCGGACAAAAATACAGAAACAACTGAAAATTTTAGCGCTCCAAGCGAAGAAGAATTGGAAAACGACATGTTTGAAACGTATGACGACGGCGGGTTTGACGATGATTATATTGAAGATATCGAAGAAACCCGGGAATCAATCGGTGAAACGCTTGTTGAAACAGCGGAAGTTGATCCATCTGTAGACTTAATTGAAAGCGATAATGAAGTCGTTAAGGAAAGTGAATTAACGGAAAATTTGGAAAATAGTTCCGGTGAAAATAAAACCGAAGAAGAACCTTTGGAGTAAAACATGATAAAATTCGGACCGAGCGGCAATTGCGAAGCTTTTTATTCCGAGGGTTATAAACATACCGAACAAGCTGCCGAATTCTGTAAAAACAGAAATCTTGATTGTTATGAGTATTCTTTCGGAAGGGGCGTTAATCTTTCGGAAGGGAAAGCGGTTGCTATTGGCGAAGCCTTTGAAAAACAACAAATAGAGATAAGCGCACACGCCCCGTATTTTATAAATTTTGCCAATCCCGATGACGAAGCGGCGCAAAAGTCATTTTCATACGTTTTGCAAAGCGCAAAATTTATTAAGATTATGGGTGGAGAAAGAATAGTTTTTCATCCTGCCGCTCAAGGTAAAGTTTCAAGGGAAGAAGCTGTAAATAAAACGGAAGAAAGACTAAAAATTTTAAGAGATTATATCTATTTAAACGGCTACGAAAATTTAAAATTTTGTCCCGAAACAATGGGAAAGTTTGCACAGATCGGAACGCTTGAAGAAGTTATACGTTTTTGTAAAATAGATAATTGTTTTATACCGGCAATTGATTTCGGGCATATCAATGCTCGGGAACAGGGCAGTTTAAAAACAGAAAGCGATTATGCCGAGCGTTTGGAATATATGATTGCGGAACTCGGGTATGAAAGGGTTAGAAATTTTCATGTGCATTTTTCAAAAATAATGTATGGCGGAAAAGGTGAAATAAAGCATCTGACGTTTGAAGACACCGAGTACGGTCCTGAATTCGAACCGCTTGCAATCGCTTTGAAAAAACTTAAATTAGAGCCTTATATAATTAGCGAATCGGCGGGCACGCAGGCGTCCGACGCGGCGATAATGAAACAAATTTACAATAGTGTTGACATATAAAAAAGTTTTTGATAAAATAAAGGCGGTATAAATATGTTGACAAATAATGCGGATAAAATTTATAATTCTGTCGGTGTTGAAGCTGTTTTAACCGAGAGAAGCGATTTAAGACAGTATCTAACGGGTGTTGCTACTTCATTCGGTTACGTTATAAGCGATAAATTAGGTACGGTTTTCTATACTGACGCAAGATATTTGGAACGTGCGCAGGCCGCTCTTAACGGCAGTGGAATAAATGTAAAAATTTTTAAAGGTTCTCTAGAAGAAATTTTAAAAAACTATAAGGAAATAGCTGTTCCTTTATCTTCTGTGACGTTTAGAGAATATAAAAAATTGACAGATATGGGACTTAAAGTAGCGGATAGCGATTCCGCATTTATTTCTGCTATGTCTGTAAAGCAAAATTACGAAAAAGAGAATATTAAAAAGGCATGCGAAATTGCAATAAAAGCGTTTAATAAAGTTTTACCGATAATAAAAGAGGGTATGACGGAAAATGAAGTTGCTGCCGAATTAGAATACTTGATGCGAAAATTAGGTGCTGAAGGAACAAGCTTTGAAACTATTGTTGCTTTCGGCGCGAATTCAAGTATTCCTCATCACGAAACCGGTCAAACAAAGCTGAAATTCGGCGATATAGTTTTAATAGATTTCGGGTGTAAGTTCGGCGGTTATTGCTCCGATTGTACAAGAACTTTTCTGTACGGCGACGACAGGAAACACGAAGAGTTTAAAAAAGTTTACGGCGAAGTTTTGAACGCGCATATGATTGCGAAAGAAAATTTCCGGGACGGAATCACCGGTAAACAAGCCGACGCTTTTGCTCGTGACTACTTGCAAGGTAAGAAACTTGCAGAATATTTTACGCATTCTTTGGGACATGGTATTGGTATTAATATACATGAATTTCCTCGGGTGTCTCCTAAATCGGACGACATTTTAAAAAACGGCATGGTTTTTTCAGACGAGCCGGGCGTTTATTTCGAAGGAAAATTCGGTATAAGAATAGAGGATACGATATTGCTTGAAAACGGTATAGCGCAAAGCTTAACCGATTCAGATAAAAACTTAATTATTTTATAAGACATAACAAGGAGAAAATTTATGGCATCCATTTTAGCAGGCGATATAAGAAAAGGAACTACTTTCGAATATAACGGAAAAGGCGTTTATACCGTTACCGAATTTCAGCATGTTAAACCGGGCAAGGGTGCGGCATTCGTAAGAACCACTCTTAAAAACGTAGTTACGGGACAAGTACTTTCCGATATAACTTTTAATCCTACGGCAAAGCTTGAAACGGCGCAAGTAGAAACCAAGAAAATGAGTTATTCGTATACGGACGGAGAATTCTATTATTTTATGGATCCTGAAACGTTCGATATGATTACGCTCAATTTAAGTCAGGTTGAAGATGCTCTTAAATTCATAAAAGAAAACGATACCGTAACAGTTAAATCTTTGAACGGTTCGGCATTCTCTGTTGAACCTGAGAATTTTGTGGAACTTAAAATTACAGAATGTGAACCCGGAGTTAAAGGCAATACTGCAACAAATGCAATGAAGAACGCTGTTGTGGAAACCGGCGCGACCGTACAGGTGCCGATGTTTGTTGAAGAAGGCGAAATAATTCGTATAGATACGCGTACCGGCGAGTATATGTCCAGAGTAGGAAAGTAATTGAAAGCTGTTATTCAGCGCGTGAGGAGAACCACGCTTTCCGTTGACGGTGAACTTATTTCGGAAATTCCTTTCGGACTTGCGGTTTATTTGGGCATTAAAAATACCGATACTGTAAGCGAATGCGAAATTATGGCGAAAAAGCTTGAAAAATTGCGGATATTTGAAGATGAAAACGGAAAAATGAATTTATCCGTAGCGGACGTCGGAGGGGAAATTTTATTGATTTCTCAGTTTACCGTTTACGGTGACTGTTCTCACGGCAACAGACCTAGTTTTACAGAGGCCGCTCCTTTTAGGGAAGCCGCATTGCTTTACGGCTATACAGGATTAAAATTGCAGGAATTGGGGCTTACCGTAAAGTTAGGAAAATTCGGTGCGGATATGAAAATAGAGCAATTTAACGACGGACCCGTAACGGTTATTTACGAGGTATAGGATTAACGGGGCGCGGTAGCGTCCCGTTCGGTTTTTAAAATGAAAATATTGTTTTTAGGCACGGCTGCGGCGGAAGGTATTCCCGCAATGTTTTGCAACTGCGAATTTTGTAATCAAGTGCGCAAATCGGGTCCTTCGGAATTTCGTACGCGTTCACAGGTATATATTGACGACTGCCTTTCTGTAGATTTCTCTCCGGAAGCTTATTCTCATTCATTGAGGTTTGGAATAAACTTCTCGTCAATGAAATACGTTTTTGTCACGCATTCCCACATGGATCATTTTTATGCTCACGATTTTATTTTAAGAGGATATAAATATGCGGAACTTGAAGACGAAAAACTTGAAATTTTCGGTAACGAAGAGGTTAAAAAAGTTTTCGATGAATGTACTTTACGTGAAATGCGCGGTATCGTATTAAAAAATATTAAAATGAACGTTATAGAGCCGTTTCAGGATTTTTATGCGGGGGAATACAGAATAATAACGCTTCCCGCCAATCATAATAAAAACGAAAATTGTTTGCTTTTTTATATAGAGAGAAACGGCAAAGGTTATCTACATTTATACGATACTCACGGTTTAAGCGAAAAAGCGTTAAATTTTCTCGCAGAAAAAGGAGTAAAGGCGCAAGCGGTATCGTTTGATTGTACGTTTATGGAGAGTAAAACCAATTCAGACGCAAGACATATGGGTATTTACGACGTTTTAACGTTGAAAGAACGGCTGTTTAAACTAAATATTACGGATAACCGTACTTTTAATGTAATAACACATTTTTCTCATAACGGTAGACCGTCGCGCGCTCGGCTTGAGGAGTTTGAAAAGAAGTATGGTATAACAGCCGCATACGACGGTTTGGGTCTGGAAATCTGATATGCACATATTTGCACATTTTAAAACAGTTGTAAAACATAGGCGTGAAGTACGAAAACTTTGTTTTAAATGCGGTTTGATAAAACAGGGTTTATTGCACGATTTATCAAAATTTACTCCGTCCGAATTTTGGAGCGGAGCAAAATATTACCAGGGTTATCGCAGCCCACAGGCTAAGGAAAGAGAGGTGATTGGTTATTCCGCCGCTTGGCTGCATCATAAGGGTAGAAACAAACATCACTTTGAATATTGGACAGATTTTGTCGGCGGTGCCAGGACGTATGTGCAAATGCCTTCTAAGTATTTTGCTGAAATGTTTTGCGACAGAGTAGCCGCAAGTAAAACTTATCTGAAAGATAAATACCCCAACGGCGCGCCTTTGGAATATTTTGAAAATAAAACCGATAAAGACGGTATGAATTCTAAAACGGCTGAACAGTTACGTTATTTTTTAAACATGCTTAAAGAAAAAGGAGAAAAGGAAACTTTTAAAGAACTCAAAAAATATATAAAAGAAAATAAATAAATCCGCGGAATCTATACCGCGGATTTTGATTTTTTATTTTGTTCTTGCTATTTTGGTGTTATCGTCTTTTCTGTTTCTAAGTTCTTTTACGGGGTGCTCGCTGTCTTGATACCTGTAATCTTGTCCGAACGTTTTAATTGCTTTTTGTATAACCAGATGCGAAGCATTTTTATCAGGGTCGCCGGACATAAATTTTTGATAATCGAAATATCTGTGATCGTCGGAGATTTTTTTGATATCTTTATAATCGGGTTTAACCGTAGTATTATCCGCAGTAAGCGTAATGGTATCGGCAAGAACTTTTCTTATATATTCTTTGTTTCCGCCGAGTTTTAAAAGTTGAGGGAATTCTCCGTCTCCGCATACGTTCTCAAATGTTTTATTTTCAAATTTTTTAAGAAGTTTTGCCGCCACTTTTAGGGGAGAAACTTCCATTTTGAAATGTTCAGACCATATTTTTTTAATTGTTTCGTCGCTTTCGTCGTTCATTGCAGAAAAATACAGCCAGCATTCGCAATATTCATGCATAACCCATTGTTCTAACCATGAGAGATTAGGGTCTTTAAGACTTTCATACTGCGTAACGTGTGCTTCTTCTATCATGGCAATTTCCGCGTAAAGCTTTCTTCCCAAATCGTTTTTATACCATTGCGCAATATTCATGTAGTAATTCATTGTTTGCTGTTCTGCAGCGGTTATAGTGCTTGCAACAAGTTTTGAATATAAATCCGCTTTTTCTGCGTTCATGTGCGGCTTTACGTCATCGGCAGGAAAACGGGGTTCTGCAACGGTAGGTCTTCCGGGCATTATTTCAGTAAATTTTCCAACAAGCATATCCGCGTCCTCGCCCTTGTCCATTTTAAGAAGGTTGGCATAACGGTAGAGGTGGTCAAAGTCTTCCAAAAGCGCAAAATTAAGCGCTTTGACATTGTTTTCGTTCTTGTCGTGACGGGCAAGTACTGCGGTAAGGTCTATTGCAAGTTGTTCGTATGCAATAGTCGTTTCCAAAATGCTTTCGTTAATCGGTTTAAGACAGCTTATACGTTTTTGTTGTTGCTGTTCCTGACGGCGCACAATCGCCATGGCGGAAAGAATTTCAGGCTCGTTGCAATGGCGGGCAAATTGATGCATAAACCATTGCGATTCGAATTCTGTACCGTTCATAAGTATAACTCGAGTTTTAGTATAAGGTGAAGTTTTATTTTTATTATAACTTTTAGGGTACATTTTTTTCAGCGGTAAGAAGTTTTTTTCAAGAGATTTGCTTTTTTCTTTTATAGGGTTCATAATTTGCCTCCGAACAAATTTTTGACTTTACTTTATAATTTTATACCGTTTTCACCGCAATTTCATACGTTCGCAATTTTAACGTTGACAAAAGCGGCGTATTGTAATATAATTTTCTAAGCATATTTTATAATTGAGGGAAATTATGTGGTATGAAATACTTTTCCGAGTATTAAGTATTATAAATTACGTAGTTTTGATAATAATTGCAATACCGTTATTGTTGCAGGTTTTTTATATTCTTTTGTTTTTCGTAAAGAAAAAAACTTTTCCTAAAAGTGATAAAAAAGCTAAAATCGCATATGTGATACCTGCGCATAATGAAGAGAGCGTTATTTATGACGTGGTGAAAAATTTACTTGGGAAGCAGAATTATCCGAAAGAAAATTACGACGTTTATGTAATAGCACATAATTGTACTGATAAAACTGCCGAATTTGCCGAAAAAGCCGGAGCAAAAGTTCTTGTTTTGGACGACCCCGACCCGTCGCACCGTAAGGCGTTGTATCCTTTAAAATACGGGATTGATTATCTTATTAATTTACCTGAAGGTTCCTATGATTTGGTAATTCATCTTGACGCGGACAATTATGTTAATAAAGAATTTTCGTCTTTAATGAACGATGCTTATCAGTCGGGTATAGATTTTGCGTGCCCGTATGAAGGCTCGCTAAACGGAACTCAAAATTATTATACAAAAGCCTCCGCACTGATTTATGCATTTAATTCCCGATTCGGAGGAAGAGTTCGCGAAAGATTAGGGATTTCCGCGCATATTAACGGTTCTGGCGCGACTTTCAGTATGAAAATGCTGAAAGAATGCGGAGGTTACGATTGCGTAACAGTTTCTGACGACGCGGAGTTTAACTTTAATCGTCTGCTTGAAGGTTATAAAGGGCATTTTGTTGAAGAAGCCGTTGTCTATGAAGACATGCCGTCTACGTTTAAAGATACAATGAACAGAAATAAACGTATAGGCTCGGGAAGTATGGGGCTTTTAAAAGCGAAAATGCCGTTACTGTTTAAAAAGTTTTTTAAGACGTGGGATTTTTCGTTAATGGAAATGTTTCTGTTATACGAAATGAACTTTCTTGGTATCTTTTTAGGAATTTGGTTGCCAATATATTACGCATATCATTTTACATTTACGGCTTTGGTTCAGAACGGTACTATAGCGGTAACAATGATGCCTGTTTCTTATTATTCGTCAATGTTATGGACGACGCTGATCGTTGCCGCATGTGTATTGTTGGGCTTGTTCTTTATTTTCGGATTTTTACAAGCGGCTATTGTTGCCGTTACGGATTATAAAAAACTCGGCGCAAGAAAAAGAAGAGAACTTTTTACTGCGGTGCTTTTGTTTCCGTTTTCAATAATTTTATACGGAGTAACAATATGTATAGGCGGTATGTCTAAACCCAGTTGGGGGAAAGTAAAAAGAAATACGGTTAAAAGTAATGACGAATTCAGCGGTTAAAATAGAAAATTTAATTAAAACTTACGGTGATGTAAAAGCAGTAAACGATATTTCTTTTGAAGTGGCAAAAGGGGCGCTTTTTGCATTTCTCGGGATAAACGGCGCGGGAAAATCGACTACGATAAATATTATCTGTTCTATTTTAAGTAAAGATTCGGGTAAAATTTATGTTAACGGTCATGATTTGGACAAAGACCCTTTTGCAATAAAAAGGGAAACGGGAATTGTATTTCAGACTAGCGTTTTGGATAAAGAACTTACAGTAAAACAAAATTTGGAAATCAGGACTTCGTTCTATCCTCTTACAAAAGAAGAAAAAAAGAAAAATGTTGCAGATATTTGCAGTCTCTTAGAATTAGGTCCCATTTTAAATCAAAGCGTTAAAACGCTTAGCGGCGGACAGCTTCGCAGAGTTGATATTGCCAGAGCAATGGTGCATAAACCCAAGCTTCTTATTTTGGACGAGCCAACAACTGGTTTGGATCCGAGAACTCGCCAACAGGTTTGGAGTTTAATAGATAAAATCCGAGTAGAAACGGGCATGACGGTATTTTTAACTACGCACTATTTGGAAGAGGCGGATAAGGCTACCGATGTGGTTATAATGGATAAAGGAAACATTATTGCTCACGGTACGCCTAACGAGTTGAAAAACGCATACAGTAGCGACAGTTTATATTCTTATATGCCGCGCAATAAAAGTTTCGAACAAAAACTTAACGAAAAAGACGTTAAGTATTTGTATATAGACGATAGAGGTGCTTACAGAATAAGCGTAAAAGATACTGAAGAAGCAAAAGCTTATCTGAAAGCATTTAACTCTTATCTGTCGGATGTGGAATTGGTTAAAGGAAATATGGATGACGTTTTTCTGAACGTTACGGGCAAGGATATAAAAGTAATGGGGGCGAGCGATGACAACGGTTAAACGCGAAGGAAATTTCGGCGTAACTTTTTGGCAACTTACGCGCCGTCACCTTTTGGTATTTTTCAGAAATAAGATAAGAGTATTTTTTACTCTTATGGTTCCGTTCATTATTTTTGCTATATATATTTTCTTTTTACGGGATTTAGAGCTTATAACGGCGCAGAATATACTTTCGGATATCGATAAAACTTTACTCGACGACGCGGATTTGAATTTGCTTATCGGTGCGGTTATCGATTCTTGGATGTTATCGGGAATTCTCGCAATTTCAACAATAACGGTTTCACTTCAAACCAATTGGATGATTGTAAGCGATAAAGAATCGGGAGTAAACAGAGATTTTGCGTCTTCGCCCATAAGCAGAAATCTTTTAATAGGCAGTTATTTTCTGTTTAATATTATAGTAACGGTAATTATCTGTTGTATATTTTTGCTGGTTTGTCTTGTTTATCTTGCCTGCATGGGAGAGTTTTTTATAACTTTCGTAGATTTTCTTACAATAATCGCAACATTGTTGTATGCTTCTGTGGCTTCGGTATTGCTTACGGTTGTTATTTGTTCTTTTATTTCAAGAGATTCAACAATGGCAAGTATAAATACCGTTTTTTCAACGGCGGTCGGATTCATAATCGGCGCGTATATGCCGCTTGCAACAATGCCCGGATGGGTTCAGAATGTATGCGGCTTTTTCTCCGGCACATATTCGTGTTCGCTTATGAGATATTCGTTTATGGCGACTCCAATTAATGTGTTAACGGAGTATGTTCAAAATAATTTAAGCCATTTATCGGAAGCGCAAGCGCTAATAGGCGAGTTGACGCACAGCTTCGGATTTAATTTGGAATTTTTCGGAATAACGGTTGCGCCTGATATGCAGGCGGTTGCGCAATTAGTGTTTATTATCGTACTTGTTGCAGCAAACGTATTCGCGGGAAAAAATCTTGTTACGGTGTTCGGAAGTAAAAAGAAAAAGAAGAAGAAATAAAATTAAAAGGTATTACTTTCGGGTAATACCTTTTTTATAAAATAAGTTTGTTTGATACCGTATTTTGCAAATTGTAAACATTGGTAAACAATCCGCCGTTAATATTTAAAAATAAAAAATACGCTACCCCGCGTAGCGAAAATAGGGAGCGGGTGGCGGGAGTCGGACCCGCCGAAATCAGCTTGGGAAGCTGACGCCATACCGATAGGCGACACCTGCAAAAAAATTATAATTT
>CATKAP010000220.1 GCA_949746255.1 uncultured bacterium | reverse complement strand
GCCCCGCCAACAGAAAAACCCGCTGTAATACAACCCCCCCCCCCAAAAAATTTACTAAAACGACCCAAACCAAAAAATTTCACCGCCGTGAACGCCGGCCCTTGGACCGATGTCGACTATATAATCCGCCGCGCGCATAGTATCCTCGTCGTGCTCGACTACTATAAGTGTGTTTCCAAGGTCACGAAGCCCCAGGAGCGAATTTAAAAGTTTCTGATTGTCGCGTTGATGCAAACCGATACTCGGTTCGTCGAGAATATACAAAACACCCGTAAGCGCGCTGCCTATCTGAGTTGCAAGCCTAATACGTTGGCTTTCCCCGCCGGAAAGCGTGGCAGCACTCCTTGAAAGCGTAAGATAACCCAACCCTACGTTGCGTAAAAAACCTATTCTGTTATTAATTTCTTTTACTATACTATCCGCAATTAAATGCTCGGTATTACCGAAAAAATCGAAATCTGTATATTCCGTCAAATCGTCGACAGCCATATCGCAAACTTCTGCTATATTTTTACCGCCTACGGTTACTGCAAGCGCCTCTTTTTTAAGCCTTTTACCTTTGCATACAGGACAATCCGATACGCGCATATAACGCTCGATATCCCACTTTACACTGTCGGAAGAAGTTTGATTGTATCTTCTTTGCAAATTCGTTGCAAATCCTTCCCACGCCGTTTTATAACTGCCCGAAAAGCGGTACGCGTTATAGGCAAGCTCTATTTTCTCTCCGCCGTTGCCGAACATGAGCATATCGTAAACTTCTTTGGAAAGTTCGGAAACAGGAACATCCAAAGAAAAATTATACACCTTAGAAAGCGAATTGAGATACATTTGCGTCATTGCGGAAGAATCGAGGTTCCAACCGCTTATCTTTATAGCGCCCTCGCGCAACGTTTTTGATTTGTCGGGACAAATCAAATCGGGATCCACCTTCTGTTTGAAGCCCAAACCCGAACATTCGGGGCAAGCTCCCCAAGGAGTATTAAACGAAAAAATACGGGGTTCTATCTCCTCTATGGAAATACCGCATTCGGGGCAAGCATAATTTGAAGAATAAAGATCTTCCTTTTCGTTACATTCTATTACAACAAGTCCGTCCGCAAGCTTTAAAGCGTTTTCAAGGCTATCCGTCAAACGTTTGAGAATACCTTCTTTTATAACGAGCCTGTCCACTATAACGGAAATATTGTGACGAATATTTTTTTCTAATTTTATATTTTCCTGTAAATCGTAAGTTATACCGTCAATTTTTACCCTGCCGTAACCGCTCTTTTTATAGCCCGCAAGCTCTTTTGCAAATTCTCCCTTTTTCCCCCGGAAAACGGGAGCTTCCACCATTATTTTACTACCTTCGGGAAGAGTAAGCACTCTGTCGGCAATCTCGTCGACAGACTGACGGCGAATTTCCCTTCCGCATTTTGGACAGTGCGGGATACCCACGCGCGCAAATAGAAGACGGAAATAATCGTAAATTTCCGTAACCGTTCCTACCGTTGAACGCGGGTTGTGCGAAGTTGTTTTCTGATCTATGGAAATTGCGGGAGAAAGTCCGTCTATCAATTCCACGTCGGGTTTTTCCATTTGCCCCAAAAACTGGCGGGCATAGGAAGAAAGACTTTCTATATATCTTCTCTGCCCTTCGGCAAATATAGTATCGAAAGCCAACGTAGATTTTCCGCTACCCGAAAGCCCCGTAAATACAGTGAGGGTATTTCTGGGAATGTGCACGTCTATATTCTTTAAATTATTTTCTTTTGCGCCTTTTACATATATTTCTTCTTTCATTGCCGTTTACTTTTCATTAATTTTTTTCTAAGCTCGGAAATCGTATCGCGTATTTCTATCGCGCGTTCGAAATCCAGCTGCGCCGAAGCCACTTTCATAAGCGCCTTTAATTTTTCGATTTCGGCAGGAATATCGACGAGCTTTATATTATCGTCAGATTTCTTTTTTCCTGTGATTCCTATGGAGTTTTTAACTTCTTTTATAATTGTTTTGGGCACTATACCGTGCGCAGCGTTGTATTCCGATTGAATTTTACGGCGGCGGTTTGTTTCGTCGATAGCCCTTCTCATGCTTCCCGTAACCGCGTCGGCGTACATTATTACCCTGCCTTCCGAGTTTCTCGCCGCACGTCCTATAGTTTGCACAAGCGAAGTTTCGCTTCTTAAAAAACCTTCCTTGTCCGCGTCAAGAATTGCCACAAGCTTAACCTCCGGCAAATCCAATCCTTCACGCAATAAGTTAATTCCGCATAAAACGTCAAACTCTCCGCTACGTAATCCGTTTACAATATCGATTCTTTCAAGCGCGTCTATATCGCTGTGCATATAACGCACTTTAAGTCCGTTTTCCTTTAAAAAATCAGTAAGGCTTTCCGCCATGCGTTTTGTCATAGTAGTTACCAACACCCTACCGCCCGTTGGAATAACGCCTTTTATCTCACCGAGCAAATCGTCGATTTGGGTTTTTGTAGGTCTTATATCCACTTCGGGATCCAAAAGCCCTGTGGGGCGAATAATTTGTTCAACTATGTTGCCCGATTGTTCAATTTCATAAGGCGCCGGCGTAGCCGAAACGCAAATAATTTGCGGCACCCTTTCATCAAATTCTTCAAATGTAAGAGGGCGGTTATCGTAAGCCGCCTTTAAACGGAAACCGTAACTTACCAAGTTATCTTTTCTCGACCTGTCGCCGTGATACATCGCCCTAATCTGAGGTATCGTCATATGGCTTTCGTCGATAAATACAAGAAATTTTCCCGCAGGAAAATAGTCGAGCAATGTAAATGAAGGCTCTCCCGCGCTTCTGCCGTCAAAATAACGGCTGTAATTTTCAACGCCGCTGCAATATCCTATCTCACGCATCATTTCAAGGTCGTAAGTCGTACGCTGTTCCAACCTTTGAGCTTCAAGTAGTTTGCCTTCGTCCCGAAAGGCTTTAACCTCGTCGCGCATGTCGCATTCTATCATGGATAGCGCCGCTTGCATTTTGTCGCTTCCAACGGCGTATTGACTTGCGGGGAATATAAGAACGTGCTTCAGCTCCGAAACAATATTGCCCGTTAACGCGTCCTCCTCGCAAATTCTGTCTATTTCATCGCCGAAAAACTCAACGCGAATTGCAATTTCGGAATTACTTGCGGGAAAAATTTCCACAGTATCCCCGCGCACACGGAAAGAAGAACGCTGAAAATCTAAATCTCTACGGGCATACTGAATTTCCACAAGCTTTCTCAAAAGCGCGTCGCGCTCCATTTCCATACCCGGTCGTAAAGATATTGCCAAACGGAAATATTCTTCCGGCGCGCCCAAACCGTAAATACAACTTACCGAAGCAACGACAATAACTTCTTGCCGCTCCCCAAGCGAACTTGTTGCGGAATTGCGAAGTTTGTCTATTTCGTCGTTTAAGCTCATATCCTTTTCGATATACGTATCGGTTGAAGGTATGTAACTTTCGGGTTGATAATAATCGTAATACGAAACGAAATATTCCACACGGTTATTCGGAAAAAACTCTTTGAACTCGTTGCAAAGTTGAGCCGCCAAAGTTTTATTATGCGCTATAACGAGCGTGGGACGGTTTATGTTTTTTATCACGTTTGCCATAGTAAACGTTTTTCCGCTTCCCGTAACGCCTACAAGCACCTGAGTACGTATACCGTCCAAAACCCCTTCCGTCAAACTCTTTATAGCCTGCGGCTGATCTCCCGTGGGTTGAAATTTTGAGTGTAATTCAAACTTCATATGTTATAAATTATAACCTATTTTTATAATTTTTACAACCGTTTAAACGCCGTTTTTATTAAAAAATAAACTTTTGTTTGCAATTATAAACTTGATAAAATTATAAAAATAAGTTATAATGAATTCAAGGAATTATTTATGAAAATCAAACTTGAAAAATTTAATTTAAACTTTGCCGAAGCTTTGGCGGAAGCAGTGAATCACAAAGAAGTTCAAAATAACCTGAACGACGGATTGCCGTTCCCGTATACCGTTTACGACGCAATAAATTTTATTAACTACGCTTTATCCGTTAATGGCGAAAATGAATTTATATTTGCAATAACCTTGAACGGTAGATGCATAGGTTGTATATCTGCAACAAGGCAAAATAATGTCCACCGCTATACGGCGGAAATCGGTTACTACATTTCGCCGGAATTTTGGGGTAAAGGTTTTGCAACACAAGCAGTAAAGCTTATTTGCAAGCACGTTTTCGAAAATACCGATATTATAAGAATTTATGCTCAACCGTTCGCAAGAAATGCCGCCTCGTGCCGAGTATTGAAAAAATCCGGCTTTACAGATGAAGGCACGTTAAGAAAAAACGCCGTAAAATGCGGCGTTACGGAAGATACGAAAATATATTCTTTAATTAAATAAGCAAAACAATAAAATACCGCCCGCGGACTTATAGTCCGCGGGCGGTATTTTAATTGTTTTGCTTATTTAATTAAAGAATATATTTTCGTATTTTCCGTAATGCCGCATT
>CATKAP010000219.1 GCA_949746255.1 uncultured bacterium | reverse complement strand
GTATCGTACGGAAACAAGGGGGAGAAAAACAATGAATAATTTAAGTAAAATCTTTAAATAGTAGATTTACCGTTTACCTTTCTGTCGATAAACCACACGACCCAACCGGCGACGGTTAAAGCAAGACAAACCGAAGTCAATACGGCGGCGGCAATTTTAAGCGAAGTTATAGTCTGCTGCCATTCGGGTATAATTACCACGACGCGCGTTGTAGAACTTACGCCGTTCATTGCGGAAGTATATATACGCGAATAAAGATTTCTGTGCGCGGATTTTCTGAGAGCGTTGCAGAAAGTTGCGTTCGTCTTATACTCGTCGGTTTTTAAAGCCGCTTCGGGATACAAACCGGCAATCCATTCGTCCTGCCCCGCTATAACCGCGTTTACCACAACGTTAGGATGGCTTGCATTGCCCGCGTAAGCGAACGCGTCCGCGCAATAGTCTGTGCACGCCACGCCTTTGAAACTCCATTCGTTTCTCAACACGCCCGTCAAAAGTCCTTTGTGCGCGCCCGTCCAGGTTGTGCCTATACGGTTGTAAGAAGTCATTATTCCGTTGCCTTTAGCCTCGGTAATACTTGCTTCGAAAGCCTTCAAATAAATTTCGCGTACGGACTGTTCGTTAGCCCATGTGTTTCCGCCTGCGCGAACCATTTCATTGTTGTTGAGCGCAAAATGCTTCGTATATACAATTTGTCCGTGTTTGTTGAGCGTTTTTACTTGTACGGCGCAAACTTTACCCGAAAGAAAACCGTCTTCGGAATAATATTCGTTATTTCTGCCGTTGTAAGGAGTTCTGTGAATATTTGTGCTTACGCCCCAAAGTCCGTCGCGGTCGTCCTGAAGCGACAGTTCCCCGAACGAATCCGTCATTTCCGCGATAAGTTCGTCGTTAAAAGTCGCCGCCAATATGGGCGCGCACGGCAACGCGCAACGCGCTCCGACTTCGCTGTTATAAGAATCTCTCAATCCGAGAGGTCCGTCGTATACGTTGCCTTCGGGCGCCGCTATACCCTCTATTTCAATCATGCTTCCTCTTAAAAGCCCGAGCATATCTTCATAAGTCAGAGTATCCAGCAAGTCGTCCCACAGAGGATCTTCGAAAGGCACGCCTTTAAGTTGAATGAGTTTAAGTTTATAGCTTTCCGCTTTACCGTCGCCCATTTTAGGCAAAGTATCGGAAGAATTTTTTTCCGCCGGTTTTTCGTTGCTGAGTCCCGCAGCTATCTTTGCTGTTGCTTTAAGCTCTACGAGGGTAGGATACGTGCCGTTCCAATCGTTGCGCGAAAGATAAGTAACCTTATTTGTCTGCCCGTCGAATTTATTGATATCTATATCGTCAAATTGATTGGTTACCGTTTCGCCGTAAGGGTTTGCGTAGTTTTCGGTTCTCGATACGTGCGTTTTGTAAACCATTGCGCCGTTGCCTTCGGCGTCCATACCGTCGGCTTTAGTCTTACCTTTGGCGGCAAGTATGTTGTTAACAGCGTCGTGCGCGTTTGCTCCCGCCGCGAGATAATAATCCCCGGCTTCTAAAATATACGTTTTGTTAACGTTTGCGTCGTACGTCTTGAATTCGTATTCAGAAACGGAAATTTTTACGGTTTCCGAAGCGTCAGGTTGCAACAACCCGGTTTTCGCATAGCCCACAAGCTCTACTGAGGACTTTTCTATTTTATTGGTTTTATCGAACTCTGTGTAAGGTTTCTGCAAATATATCTGAACGGATTCCTTACCCGCCTTTCCCCCCGTATTCTTTACTTTGAGAGAAATTTCGTATTTACCGTCTCTATGCTCCACTTTGTAATCCGAGTATTCGAAAGTCGTATAGCTCATGCCGTAACCGAAAGGATACGCAACTTCTTTACCGTAATTCCAATTTCCGCTGCCTGCAATAACTCCTTTCGAAGAATTTGCGTTGCCCTGCCCAAGAACCAAATCTTCGTAACGGGTTTCATAATAACGATAGCCGACGTATATACCTTCCTGATATACCAAATATGCGTCTATATTTTCCTGGAAATCGTTATAAATCAATTTATCTGGGTCTTCATATGTGGAATACCAGCCGTCGTTTACCGTAGCGGGAGCGGAATCCGCTTTATACGCCCACGTATCGGGAAGCTTTCCGGAAGGATTGGCGTTGCCGACAAGTACGTTTACGATAGAATCGGTGGAAGTGTTTCCGCCGTTGCCCACCCAAAGCGCCGCGTCGATATTATAGTCTTTGAAATCGTTCATATCCATGGGATTGGAAAAGGCGATAAGAACTACTAATTTTTTAATCTGACCGGCGTTTTTCAAATCGCTTAAACCTTTCAAAACACTTTTTTCTTCTTCGGAAAGAACCAAAAGATTCGTAGTGTTTTTCCATGTTCCGCCGACCGTCTGTCCTTCGCCCGTCCATCTGCCTACCGTGTACAACACAAGGTCGTTGTATTGACTTGTAGTAGCGCCTATGGGGTCGTTGGCGGTATCGTTTTGAAGCTTATCCCAGGTAACTTCTGTTTTAGTGAATTTTCTTTTTTCGTATCCGTTCATTTGGGACTGGTCGCCGTTTACCCACGTAGACTCTATAACCTTGGGATTGACGTTGAATTTATGTTTTTCAAGCGACATCTGCAATCTAGGTCCTACGTTAAGCTCGGGATAGCCTTCCACATTGGGAAGTATGCTCACGCCGTCGTGCGTTTCGTCGGTCTGATTACGCAAATCCACGTTAGCGCTTCCGGTGGGATGATAAGCCCAGTTATCAACCCACGTGCCTTTACCGTCTTTATGGGACAAGCCCATTATTCCGAAAGTGGAAACGTTTTTCTCTGTAGCGGGATTAACGGGAAGAGCGTTGTTTTTATTCCAAAGCAAAACCATTCCCTCTTCGTTTACCCTGCGGGTAACGTCGTAATTTTCTTTATGCATTTTATACGATCCGTCGAGGTCCTGGCTGAATTTTGTAGGATAGTAATTGGTATCTACCGGCTCCGCACCCTCTTCGGGTTCGTCGTCTACAAGGAATGTACGTCTTACGCCGAAATATCTGTCTATCCATCTTTCATAAGGCTTAACCGCGCCCTCCGCTACTACCGCGATTACGAGCAATATGACGAAAAACAAAGAAATAACCGTCCAAACCGAACGCTTGAATATTATTTTAAGCATTTTCATTTTCTATTTCCTCCTTACTTACCTTTTTCCCGAATAAGCCGACCTTGACAAGTATAAACATTACCAAAGAGCATAAAAACAAAATCGAAAAAATAACGGCGCACGAAAATAATAACGTTTGCCACCATGTTCCGAATAAGCCGGCGGCGCCTTCCACTATGGACGTAATTGCATTCATCGCTATCAAAGCCCCGATCGTGCCCGCCAAAGTATAAAAAGCTAGAACGCCGCAAATTCCGGCTATAATTCCCCAAGGAATTTTTTTAAACAATGAATTCATCAAGAATTCCTCCTTAAATTTTTTCCCTCGCCACGTGCCGAGCGGAAATTTACGGGCGGAAACTGCGCAATTCTTCTACCCACGGAAATTCTATTATGAATTGCACGTTTTTTCAACAAAGCCGTCCTAAAAGCGCAATTTTTCGTCCTTTTCTGTAAACGTTTGGCAAAATACGCAAATTTAAACCATAAACCAACCGCCGCTATAAAAAATAGCGGCGGCTAAAACCGGTCGTTCGGTTAAACAACGTTTGAAAGCAAAATATTTAAATTAAATGTCTGATTATTCAAACTCACGGAGCAGGCGCCGTGATATTTTTCCGCTATCTGGCACATTGAGCGCATTCCGAAACCGTGAAAATTTTTATCCTGCTTTCCCGTTAAAGGAAGTCCGTCCTCGTTTAATCTTATTTCTCCCTGATAATTGTTGCGTACGCTTACGGAAACAATTCCGTCTTTCGCGCGAACGACCACGCCTATATTTCTTTTATCCTTTTCAAGTCGCATAACAGCCTCTATAGCGTTATCCAAAGCGTTTCCGAACAATGCGTAAACATCGGTATCTTCCATAAACGCGAGAGATTTACCGTCGGCTATACAAGTGAGCGAAATATCGTTCATCTTACATTTCAAACTTTTTTCCGTGAGAATTATATCCAAAACCTCGTTATCGGTACGCACTTCCGCGTCGTAAATAGAAATCGTCCGCTCTATTTCACGTACAGTTTCGGCAGAAAGCCCCTTACCTTTACCTACCGCACGGATTTGATGCCGTAAATCGTGACATTTTAAATTTATTAGTTCCACGTTCTCTTTGGAAAGATTGTACTGCCTTTCCTTTTCGCGCAAAAGACTTTGAGTAATGTACAGCTCGTTTTTTAAATCGCCGGTTCTGATAAGTTCGAATTGTATATACATAAGAAAAATACAACAAAGACTTTCATATACAGTATTCATGAGAACGGTTACGAAATTAGTACTGTCGCTGTAAAAGACGGAAACTGCATTCAGTATGACGTCTACCACCAAACCCAGTCCCACGAGGCCCATAACGGCGGCATTTCTTATTCTGAAATCTTTGCCCCGCTTAATTTTACGCACGAAAATTACATAAAAAAGCACGTAAGAAACGTAGTACGCAAGGATATACAGCAAAATCATTATTACGGTAAACCCGTCGAAATTTTCGAAACTGATATTGCCTTCGAAATACATACCGAATATAGGGCTTATACCCTGCCTGACTACCGACAATAAAAAATTAGCGGCGCCGTAAGCAAAATGCTGCATTGTATAGGCGGCAATAACGCAGAAAAAAACGTTTTTCCAGGAAGTGCGGCAACAAAACGCAAGCATAGGAACCGTAGCCGCCGAAAGCAACAAAAAGGTAAAGGTTGTATAAAAAGCGTTATAAAACAGCGGCAACACTGCGGCAAATGCAAAGCCTAAACACAAACACCCGGCAAAACGCAAAATAAAAAGCTTTCTTTTGCGTAATCTGTAAACGAACAAAAATTCCGCCGTAAATAATTCCGCCGTAAATAATAGACGGTAAAACAAAAGCATGGGCATATTATTTGCCCCCGAGGTGTTCGTTTAAGCTGAGAAGAAAACTTTTCTTTTTATTACGGGAAATCTGCAACTTTTCCCCTGCTACGGTTACGCAATATTCGTCTATAGCGGTAACGTAATTCAAATTGACCAAATAACAACGGTTACAGAGCGCAAAAGGCAGATTTTCAAACGTTTCCAAAATATTTTTAAGTTGGTCGTATGTAGTAAATTTACCGCTTACCGTATGGTAAACCACGCTGTGATGAACAACTTCTATATACTTAATTTCCGAAGCGAGCAACCGGCGTTTATTTTTATAGTCGTTTATCCAAACGTACTTATCCTGCATGGCGTTGAAGCGTTCGACGGCTCTGTCCAGCTTCATGGCAAAACCCGAATAAACCAACGGCTTAACTATGAAATCCAGCGCGTCGACCTCGTAACCTTTCACCGCGTACTGCGCCATATTGGTTACGAAAATCACTATCACCTTCTTATCCTTTTCGCGTATTCGTTTTGCCGCGTCCATTCCGTTTAGATGAGGAAGTTCGATATCCATAAAAATCATATCGAAATTTCCGCGGAAATTTTCCAAAAAATCCAGCGCGTCGCCGTAAACCGAAACGCTGAAATTACAGTTCCGCTGTTTACCGTATTCCGTAAGAAAACAGCCGAGTTGATTACTCGCCTCGGGATTATCCTCTACGATAGCCACTCTGAAATTCATTTGTTCCCTCCCTCGCCAACAGTTAAAGACCGTTTCGTTTGCTTTGTCTGCAAACGAAACGGGGCGGGGACCCGCCCCGACGCTCTTTAATTATGAAACCCTTTTATAAGGTTGTCAATAGCCAAATTTTTTAATTACAAAAAATAATCAAAGGCGCAACGTTTAAAAATGCCGAACCTAAAGGTTCGGCATTTTTACCAGATTATAATATTTTAACGTGGTTTGCGCTTGAGTACCACAACGGTCTCACACCACTTTGTTTGCGGAAACATGTCGAAAGGCGTTACGCTTTCCAATATGTAATCGGACTGGGGAGAATCGCATTTTTCAAGAGCGCCACCGCTTTCCGTAAGCGTTCCAAGCAACAAACCCATATCGCGGGCAAGCGTTGCGGGGTTGCATGAAACCAAAATTATTTTTTCGGCCGAGGAATTTGCAATAGTTTTGACAACGCTTCGTTCCATACCTTTTCGCGGCGGATCACATACGATAACCCGCGCTCTACCTTCCGTTTTACCGAATACGTAGTCTATTTTTTCCTCAACTTTTCCGCAAACGTTGAACATTTTTTCATTCAGACCGTTCGCAGATTTAAGTTCGTCTGCGCACAGCGAGGCTTCTTCCACAACTTCAATACCGTAAGCTTTACCACATTTTTTTGCGAGCATAGCCGTCAACATACCTCCGCCGCTGTACAAATCCACCGCAACCGAATTTTCTTTTATCTCTTCAAGTATTCTTTCATACAGCTTTGCGCGAACGTCGTCGTTAACCTGTAAAAAAGTATTTGCGCCCGCTTTATACTTAATTCCGCATTCTTCCGCTTGAAAAAAACCTTCGCCGCGGCATATATGCCACTCTTTACCGAAAATAACGTTCGTTTGGCTTGCATTAATGTTCAATAAAAAAGTAAAATCGTCAAAACTCTTTTCAAGTTCGGCAATAAGCGGCTTTACATTGACCGTTTCAGCCGAAACAAGCGCAAAAATAAATTTCCCTTTGATTTCCCGCACCACTATATGCCGCAATATGTCGGCTTTAACAGTTTGCGCAAAACTTTTAACCGCCGAAACCACACTGCTAAACCATTCCGATTGAATTGCGCAACAATCTATTCCGACAATACGGTGACTGTGACGGGCAAAAAATCCTACGGCTATGTTTCCGTCCGCGTCTTTACCAATAGGCAATACGGCTTTATTTCTGTAACCGAACGGCACCGAACAGGCGATAGTATCGTTAATTTCCGTATATATGCCGCCCAATTTATTTAAAGCCCTGCAAACGGAATCGCGTTTGAATTCAAGCTGAGCCTCATAACTCATATGTTGTAAATCGCATCCGCCGCATTTACCGAACACGGGACATGGCGGATTAACACGCGAATATGCGGGTTTTAATACGTGTAATAGTTTACCGTAAGCGATTTCGCCCTTAACTTTCAACACCTTAAAACGTACCGTTTCGCCTACAAGACAAAAAGGCACAAACACCGTTGCGCCTTCCGTTTTTATTATTCCTTCGCCGTCGGTTCCCAAACCGACGACCATTCCTTCGTATTCTGCGTTTTTAAGTATCATCTTTCAGCAACCTTCGCTTCGCATATCGCTCCTAAATCAGTGCCGTTCGGCGTTTTTATCGACGATGTCGTCCAAAATTATTTGGGCTTCTTCCGTATTACCTTCGTTTATGTACCTTTCCGCTTCCGCAGAAAATTCGTCCATAACTACCTTTTGATGCGCGCCACAAAATAATTGACGGTATTCTGACATCTGAAAATCAGAAAATCGTATATAAGAAACATAGCGCTGCCTAACGTAAAAACAAAAATATAAATATATTTATTGATAACCTCGTAAACCTCGGCAGGTAAAAAAGTACCGCCTACAACTCCGCCGAAAACAAGAAAATATCCCGCAAGCAAAGTACAGTCGAACCATACGGCTTTAACGGCAAAAGCAAGCCATTTATTTATTTTAAAACGAATTTGCAACGCGTTGACAAGGGGATGTACGCCGAAAAACATTGCAAACGGAATCAGATCCCAAAAATTCGCCGCCGCCCCTAAAACGAAAGCAAGTATACACGTGCCCGCGTAAGACAAAAAGCCGCCAATATAAAACTGTCTTGATAGCGGCATCATCAACGCAAGTATACCTACAACATAGCCGAAAGAAGTTAATGGCCCTAAGCCGGTCATTATGCCGAGCGATAAAAATGTTACGGCAACCGCGCAGGAAATACCCGAAAGCGCTATTTCGAAAGCCGACCTTCTGTTCTTCATCTTACCGCCGTACAATTAACGGCAACAACCGTCGCAAAGACAGCTTAAACACATATAAGTATAACAGCAATCCAAACATTGCGCGCAGAAATTTCCGCCCATTTGTCCGTCGCCGGCAGAACTGTCCATAGTCTGACCGCGGTACGCGCTGCCGTTACCCGTTCCCGCATTTGACCCCGTTGAAGCGTCGTAATTAATTTTTTCGTTTAATTTTGCATAGCTCTCTTTATACTTTGCGTTATCAGGCTCCAACTGAATGGCTATTTCCAACTGCTTTTTACTTTCGTTAATCCAACTTTTACGGTAGAACACAACGCTTTGCAAATAATGCCACCTTCCGCCGCGTTCGTTAAATCCGTCCAAAACACGCTGAGCTTCGGTAATATTTCCCTGTTTTATAAGCTCTTCAACCTGCAAAAACAAATCGTCGCTGTTTTCACCGGTTCCGTCGGAGCTTTCGCGCATTTCGTTCATAAGTTCGTTATAAGCGTTGTCGATTTTTGTAAGCATATTCGCAGCGTTATTTCCGACGTCTCCGTCCATAAAACGCTCTTCCAAATATTTAGCCCTCAACGCCTCGTAAGCAGTTTTAACTTCTTCTACGCTCGCTTCTTCGGTAAGTCCGAGTATTTCAAGATTCTTTTTATTCATTTAAACTCCCTTTATTTTCTTTTCCGTAAAAAAGACTTCTGGTTTTCAGCGGTATTCCCCGCAAAATTATATTATCGGTTAAATCGTGATTAAAATGAAATTTTATATTAAACAGACTTTCACGCATATCGGCGAATATAATATCGAAAACGAATTTGAGTTCCTTTTCCCCTTTTTTTACCGCCCTCTCTTTATCGGGTTCGCCGTAAGCGTTATATAAAACGTTGAATCTTCCCTTTTTTACGTCTTTGTCGTAATCGTCGAGCGCGTCCACGAGATAAACCCATTTACCCAAACTATAAAAAAGTTTTTGCGTATGTTCGCTGGAAAATTCCTTTAACATAATATCCGAAAGCTCTTTCATCATAACGGCTGTCGGTTCCGCCGCCATATCCATAACCGAACACCCGCTCTTTTCCAATCGGGCTTGTTCTCGCGTTTGCTTTTCTATAATTTCTATTATTTTAGGTTCGCGTTTTAGCGCTTTTTTATAACCTTTTTTATATAAATGCCGTAATATACCCCGTTTTTCGCCGTCCGCCTTATCGTCGCAAAGTTTAAAATACGCAAGCGCCGTATTAACGCATCCGAGTAAAACGGTGGTCGCGTCGACTAATGCGACAGGTCGTCTTTTGAGCATATGCAAAGCGCAACGCGCCTTTTTTATTTGTACGTCCTCTCCTTTTATATTATGAACGAGAGCCGAAGTAAACGCCATATCGTAAGTTAACGCAGTACGCGCCATTTGTCCGCATCCGGCGCCTATACTCTTACAAAGCCCGCAATACAACGCCTTATATAAAATCTCGTCCTTTTTAAAAAGATAGGGCGCGTCGGGATTAATATAACCGAACATTATATCTGATAAAATCCTATTTTTTTATAAACTTTTGCAAGCGTTCTGTTTGCGGCCTTTGCAGCGCGTTCCGCCCCCGAACGCAAAACTGCGTTTAAATATTCTTTATCCGCGAACAATTCCGCCTGTTTCTTCTGTATAGGCGCAAGCTTTTCCGCCACGGCTTCACCCACCGCAAGTTTGAAATCGCCGTACCCTTTACCGGCAAACTCGCGCTCTGCTTCTTCCAAACTTTTTCCCGTAAACGCGGAATAAACAGAAAGCAAATTGCTTACTCCGCGCTTATTTTCGGAATCGTATCTTATACAAGCTTCGCTATCCGTAACAGCCCTTTTGAATTTGCGGATTACCGTATCTTTATCGTCGGACAAAAATACAGAACCGTTTACATTTTCCGAAGATTTGGACATCTTTTTGGAAGGGTCGAGCAAATCGTTTATTTTTGCCCCGACTTTCATAAACATAGCCTCTGGAACCTTAAAAGTCGGCGAATAAACGTTATTGAATCTTTGCGCGATATCCCGCGCAATCTCAACGTGTTGGCGCTGGTCTAACCCCACGGGAACATAATCGGTTTGATACAACAATATATCCGCCGCCATCAGTACGGGATAATCCATCAATCCCATATTGATATTATCGGCATGGCGCGCGCTCTTATCCTTGAACTGCGTCATTCTCTCCATTTCGCCTACGTAAGTAAACGTATTGAGAGTCCAACAAAGTTCCGCATGCGCGGGCACGTGGGACTGTACGTAAATAACGCACTTTTCCGGATTTATACCGCAAGCAAGATACAGCGCTAAAAGAGAAAGCGTTCTTTGCCTTAATTCTGCGGGATTCTGCCTTACGGTTATCGCGTGCATATTTGCAATTGCAAAAAAACAATCGTAATCGTTTTGCAACGCAACAAAGTTCCTTATGGCCCCGACATAGTTGCCTATAGTCAGATTGTTAGTGGGCTGAACCGCCGAATAAAGTATTTTTTTTGCCTCTTCCACCATATTATTATACCGAAAATATAAACTTTTACTTATTAATCATAACATAAAGCCGTTAAAAAAGCAAAGTTTTTTAATTGCTTTACCGTCATAATCACATAATTATGTTATATCGTTCACCTGTTATCCATAAAACGCCGCGGAGATTAACCGCGGCGTTTTTAAATTTTATTTTGAAACGAATTCCAAAACTTCGTCAAAAAGTTTTGAACCGTCTACGGTTTTCGTAAATCTTGCAGGCTTGTCCCTTAATTCTTTAAGCTGCTTCGGCACAGCCATTGCCGTCGCCGCATGAAGCCTTTTAATACCCTTAAAACTGTCTTTAACGTCGTTTCCCGTAACGGCGTAAAGCACGTCCTGAGGAAATTTATAGGGGTTGGCCGTAGAAACTATAACCGTTTTGGTTTCGTCTTTTTTATGTTTTTCAAACCAATCCACCGCAACTTTCATAGCGCAGCCCGTATGGGTATCCATTGTATATCCGGTATCTACGAATACGTCGTACATGGCTTCCACGCAACCGTCCTCGTCGGCAAATCCGCCGTCGAAAGTTTCAGAAATTTTTTCCAGCTCTTGGGGAGTTATTTCATATTTACCCGTAGTTTTCAGTTCAGCCATTCTTTTAGCCGTCAACTTTGCGTTTCTGCCAGAAATTTCAAATATCAGCCTTTCAAGATTGGAAGACAGTAAAATATCCATGGACGGCGACGTCGTTTTATAGAACTCACGCCGCATATCGTAAACGCCGGTAGCGAGGAAATCCGTTAAAACGTTATTGGAATTGGAAGCGCAATGCAATCTTCTTACCGGCAACCCCATTTGTTTGGCGTAATAAGCCGCAAGAATATTGCCGAAGTTTCCGGTGGGAACGCAAAAATCTATTTCTTCGCCCATTTCTATTTGATCGGAAGAAACAAGGTCGAGATAAGCCGAAAAATAATAAGCGATCTGAGGCGCAAGCCTTCCGAAGTTGATTGAATTAGCCGAAGATAGCTTTACGTTGCGTTCAAGCAATTTTTCTTCGCATTCTTTACTTGCGAATATTTCTTTTACCGCAGTTTGGCAGTCGTCAAAATTTCCTTTTACCGCAACCACGTCGACGTTTTTTCCTTCCTGAGTACACATTTGCAGTTTTTGCATTTTGGAAACGCCGTCCGAAGGATAGAAGACGGTAACTTTTATTCCTTCGGCGTCTTTAAAACCTTCCAGAGCAGCTTTGCCGGTATCTCCGGAAGTCGCAACGAGAATGAGAATATCCTCTTTAATGCCGCATATATCGCAACCTTTACGCAACAAATACGGCAAAATGGTAAGCGCCATGTCTTTGAAAGCGCAGGTAGGGCCGTGCCACAATTCAAGCATATAAACGCCGTCGTCAAGTTTTACCACAGGCGCGGGGTCTCCCCCTTCGAATTTCGAATAAGCGCTCTCGCACGATTTGAGAAGAAACTCTTCGTCGTACTCGTCGAAATATTTTTTCAATATCTTCGCCGCGCGTTCGGCATATCCGAGAGCGAGCATTTCTTCAAATTCTTCCGTCGTTACAACGGGAAATTTTTCGGGAACGAACAGCCCGCCGTTCGCAGACAATCCTTTTACTATCGCCTGCGCTCCCGTCGCTTTTTCCCCGCCTCTGGTGCTTAAAAAGTTCATTATACATCCTCGCTTTATAAATAACGGCGGCACGAAAAAACCGCTATGCCGCCGTCAAAAACTTTTTATAATCTTAAAAACTTAAAGATATTTCTTTACGAAATCCGGCAGTTCCGCTTCAGTGCAACTGCACGTAATGGTTATAGTTATATCGTTTTCGGCAGATATTTTATCGAGCATAAAAAATATACCCGCAAGTTCTTCGATTTTTTTACCCGAAATACGCGCAACACCGTCTATATAAATATATTCGTGGTCGCTGTTGCACGCGGCAACGCCTTTAACAAATCCGCACAAAGCCTCTTCGCCGGCGATAGCCCAATCTTTAACGTCTATAAATCTTATATTACGGGCGACGTCGTACATGCAACGTTTGTTATCCGTAATAAATACGCTCAGCCCTTTGGCGTCTTCCGCCGCCGCGTTAGCCGCAGAAATAAGCTGTTTTGTTTTGCCTGTGCCTTTGGGTCCGTAAATAATTTTAATCATTGAAAATCCTCCATGATAAGATTTATACTTATCGTTACTTATATTCTATCAATAATTGCGGCGAATTTCAATACCTTTTTCAAAATTCTTTTTAATTTTCTTTAAAAATTCATTTTTTATTCGACTTCACTCGCAAATTCCGCTATCTTTTCCAGCCCCTCCAACATATCTTTTGCGGAAAGAGCGTAAGACAATCGCACTGCGTCGTCGTCGCCGAAACAAACGCCCGGAGTTAACGCTACTTTTTTATGAGTAAGCAACATATCCGCAATATCCATGCTTCCGCGAATTTTAACACCCTTATACCGCTTGCCGTATAATTTGTCGCACAACAACATAACGTAGAAAGCTCCGTCCGGTTTAACGTAATCCAATCCCAAAGCTTTCATGCCGTCAAGTTTTTCAAGCATAATATTTCTGCGCCTTCCGAACGCTTCTATCATTTCGTTCATAGGTTTAACATCGCCTTCCAACGCGGCGACGGCGGCGTACTGAGTCATTGTATTTACGTTGGAAGTGGAATGGCTCTGAAAAGAAGAAATAGCTTTTGCAAGATGTTCGGGACACGCAAGGTAACCCAAACGCCAACCCGTCATGGCGTAACTTTTGGAAACGCCGTTTACAACAATAGTCAAATCCTTCATTTCGGGCGAACACTGCGCTATGGAAAAATGCGTTTCGCCGCCGTAAATAAGTTTTTCGTAAATCTCGTCGGAAAGCACAACTATATTGTGCTTAACGCAAACTTCGGCTATCGCGCGGATTTCGTCTTCCGTATAGACCGCTCCCGTGGGATTGTTGGGGCTTGTAAAAATAAGCATTTTGGTCTGAGGGCGTATAGCCGCCTTGACCTGAGCCGCCGTTATTTTATAACCGTGACGGGGCGTTGCGTATATATATTCCGGAATTCCGCCGCAACTTTTAACAACTTCCGGATATGTTAACCAATAAGGTTTTGGAATAAGCACTTCGTCGCCCGGATTGATTACGGCGAAAATAGCGTTGAAAATGGAATGTTTGGCGCCGTTGGAAACAATTATCTGAGAAGCTTCATAGTCAAGATTATTGTCTTTTTTCAGCTTTTTAACAATGGCTTTTTTTAACGCCGGAAGCCCCGCCGCCGCAACGTATTTTGTATATCCTTTGTCCAACGCCTCTTTTGCCGCTACGCAAATATGTTCCGGAGTGTTAAAATCGGGTTCTCCAACGCCGAAATTTATAACATGTTCTCCCGCAGCTTTCAATTCGTTTGCCTTTGCCGAAATGGCAAGAGTCATAGAAGGCGCTATCGCCTTTATTCTTTCGGAAACCTGAAACACAATTGCCTCCATTTAACTTTTGTTCGAGCATAATTATATATTATAGCCCGAATTTTTGCAATTGTTTGGAATAAATTTACATGCAAGTAAATTTTTTGTTAGCCTAATATAAAATTTAGTTTTTTTTTACAATATGATAAGTCCGTCCTTTTTGATCGGCGGACGGACTTATCAATTTTAAAATTTAATTTTACAGTTTGTTTTCTTCGGTTTTTTCAGCCTTTACAGAATTACATTTACCCGCAAACGAACAACCTTCGCAACCGCAGTTACAGCCGCCGCTTTTTTCAGACTTTATTTTATTTACTATTATCGCCGCGACAGCGCCGATAACGGCAAACGAAACTATCGCCAAAACAATTATATCCACCGTATTCACATTAATCCTCCTTGTTATGTTTACGCTTAAACAACGCCGTTATGTCTAAAACGCCTTTATTTTTCAACACAATCAAGGTAACAGTCGCACCGATTACAGCTAACCAAATAAACAGCGTCCACCACCATTCTCCGACAGTATAAACCATAGCGCTTATTACGTAGCTTGAAGCAAGCCAGAACAAAAGCGTCCATTTGAATTTACCTTTTGCAAGTTCGGCTTTGGCTGTAGCGCATGCCGCAAAGCAAGGAATCGTAGTCATATTGAAAGCTATAAAAGCTATTATTCCCGCTCCCGAAATTCCCGTTGCCGACACCATTGCCGCAACCTCTTCTATGCCCTCTATTCCGGCTATGGCGTCGGGAATATTAATATTTCCCACATGTGCGCCCATAGAAGATATGCAGGCGGCAAGAGTTGCAAACGTAGCAATAACGTTTTCTTTGGCAACCAGACCCGTAATTGCCGCAACCGCGAATACCCATCCGTATTCTCCCAGCTGGGCGCCGAACCCGATAGGCGTAAATATAGGTTGAACCAACATTCCCAAAGAAGCCAAAACCGATTTATTCATTTCCTCGTCTGCAACATACTGCCAGTTCCAGCTAATATGCGAGAACAGCCAGATTATAACAGTAGAAGCAAAAATAATGGTAAAAGCCTTTTTAACGAAATGTTTAGTCTTATCCCACAGGTGAAGCATCAAATTTTTGAATTTGGGGAAACGGTACACGGGAAGCTCCATAATGAACGGAGGAGTTTCACCCTTTAACGTTGTGTTACGCATTAACAGTACGCAAACTATAGCGGAAATTATTCCAAGAAGATACATACCCATGGTAATAACGTCTACGTTAGTCATACCCGCCATTGCGCAGAGCGCGCCGCCGCAAGCCGTAAGTATCGGTAATTTTGCCCCGCACGAGAAGAAAGGAATGACTCTTATGGTTGCCGTTCTTTCTTTTTCGTCTGCAAGAGTTCTGGTATTGATTGCCGCGGGAACGGAACAACCGAAGCCCATTATCATGGGCATAAAAGCTCTGCCCGAAAGACCGAAACGGCGGAATATTCTGTCGAGCACGAAAGCGACACGCGCCATATATCCCGAATCTTCCATAACTGAAAAAAACATAAACAGCACGAGTATTTGAGGAAGAAACCCCAAGACGGCAAATATGCCGCCGAGTATACCGTCGCCCACAAGTCCGGCGGACCACTCCGCCGCGCCGCCGCTTTCCATAAGCGATACGACTCCGTCCGAAATATGGTTAAGAAACAGATTAAGGAAATTAGTCAAAATTACGCCCGGAGAATAAACTGCACCGTCGTACAGTACGGCAAGCAGCTCAACGCCGAAGTTGTTATATATTACCTCTCCTTCCTCTTCGGCAGCAAGCCCCAGATCAACGAGCGAGGGCATCCACGCCTGTTCGTTGGTAAATCCGTTCAGATAAAAAAGATTTTCCGAAAAAGTCAGATGGAAGATAAAAAACAGAACGACTATAAATAAAGGAATAGCCCAGATTTTGTGCGTAAGCACTTTGTCTATTTTGTCTGAACGGGTCATGGTTTCTCTCTTCGCCTTTATTTTAATCGAACTCACCTCAGAAGATATGTATTTATATCTTTCGTCCGCTATAACCGCTTCTAAATCCTCGCCGCCCGAAGCTTTTTTAAAAGTTTCTGCGGCGCCCTTTCTTTCGAGTTCGATCTCATCGCCCTCCAACAGCTTTACGGCATGAAACAACGGAGAGGCGGTTTTTTCTTCCCTGTAATATGCGCAAGCCGTTTCAATCTGCGCCGAAAGCGCTTTTTCGAGAACGGTAACGCCTTTACGCTCCGAAGACATTGCCGCCGCACGTTCCATCAATTGTCTTATCCCCGAGCCTTTCAGCGCCGATATCGGGACAACAGGAACGCCCAACGCGTTTTCCAAACTTTTCACGTTGATTTTATCTCCCGATTTTTCCACTTCGTCCATCATATTAAGCGCAACAATCACAGGCACGTCGATTTCAAGCAATTGAGTAGTTAAATACAAATTTCTCTCTAAATTTGTTGCGTCCACTATATTAATAATTCCGTCGGGGCATTCGTCCAAAATAAAATTTCGGGCGATAACTTCTTCCGGCGTATAAGGGGAAAGCGAATAGATGCCGGGTAAATCCACCACCGATATTTTAACCGAACCGTTTTTATAAACGCCTTCGCGTTTATCCACAGTAACCCCGGGCCAATTGCCTACGTGCGCCGTCGCTCCCGTCAACGCGTTAAAAAGCGTAGTTTTTCCGCAATTCGGATTCCCCGCCAATGCAAATGTTTTCATAATAACTCCTTAACGAATATTAATTTTTATTCCGCGTTGCGCGGCATATAAACTTAAAGTTCTACCGCCACGCAAGCCGCTTCAGACTTTCTCAGCGTAAGCT
This sequence comes from uncultured bacterium, assembly GCA_949746255.1. Taxonomy (GTDB): domain Bacteria; phylum Bacillota; class Clostridia; order Christensenellales; family Borkfalkiaceae; genus Coproplasma. The sequence continues at coordinate 23,014 of CATKAP010000219.1, read as the reverse complement.
CGTATCCTCTAATAGTTATTTCTACAGGATCGCCAAGCGGCGCTTTCTTTTTCATAATCAATTCCGCGCCCGGAGTTACGCCCATATCTAAAAGCCTTCTGCGGATTTTACCTTCGCCTGTAACGGTTTTGATTTTTCCGCTCTCACCGATTGAAAAATCGCTCAATAATTTAATCATATAAAACTCCTTGTATTATTTTAAATATTAACTATAGTTAAGTTTTTTAATAAAATTTTTTGACGTAATCCGAAAATTACGCCACCAAAATCTTTCGCGCGGTATTTCCGTCAAGGCAAAGCCTGCACTCCTTTACGCTGACCACAACACTTCCGCTATCGGAAGAAATCACCGTAATTTTACCGCCTTCGACGATACCCATTTCATGTAAGCGTTTTTTAACTTGCGCTTCCGTCCCCACTCTGCGAACGGTAAGTTCCGCCCCGCAGGGCGCGATTGTAATAGGCATAATATTAACCTCGGTTAACTTATTTCATTAAGCATTATACGCTGTAAAAATTTGGTTGTCAACAAAAATAATTAACCTAAGTTAATATTTTTCATAAAAATTTAACGCGGTTTATTTACCGCGCGACTTAAATATTATAAACAACGCGACAGCCGCTACCGCTAAACTTATAACGGCAACCGAAATCCAGCCGAATACTCCGCTCAAAGTTACCGCAGAGGAAATTTGCCCGTTTTTTTCCGACGTAAACGCAAAAACCAAAGCCGTAATTAAAACGGCGAAAGAAACTATAAGCATAACCGACGAAAAAATTATAACAGGTTTGTTGCCGCGTCCCGTATTCTCGGAAGTTTTAACGGTTTTTATTTCTTCATCGGAGCAGAGTTCGTCTAAACTTATTTTAAAAATCGAACAGATAAGTTTGACTTTTTCCAAATCTATTTTATTTTTATCGTTTTCCCAATTGGAAACAGTCTGCCGCGATACGTCAAGCTTTTCCGCCATTTCATCCTGCGACATACAAGCGCTTTCTCTCAATTTACAAATCTTTTCGCCCGTCGTCATTAAGCTTCTCCCTGCAAAATTTATTGACCAAATTTAACGTAACCGATATAACGCCCAACACAAACAAAACCAACGAATAAGGTATTGCGTACAAAACCGCCGCATATGGCGGGAAACTTGTCGCCATATCGGCGTTTGCTTTTAAAAGAGTAACATACTCCGCAAGTACGTGCGCCGCGCCCGCAACAAAAGTTATTATCATAAGAGTTACCAAAAATACGTTTACTTTTTTAATCATTTTATCCACACTCGCCTCCTTGTCTTTAATTATAGCGATCACGGAGAACGAAAGCAATAAAAAGTTTTTTACAATTATGCAAACTTATTTTACAAACATATTTAAAACTTTCGGCATATCGTATATTATGGAAATTTTGGAATATAACCGCCAAGCAGCGGTAAACTATGCGAGGAAATGGGCTTATAAAAGAAACCCCGCCTTTTATGATTTCAGCAAAATCGGAGGAGACTGTACAAACTTCGCTTCGCAATGCATATATGCGGGCGCCGGAGTAATGAATTTTACACCCGTATACGGTTGGTTCTACAAATCCGCAAACGACCGCACGGCGTCCTGGACGGGCGTGGAATATTTATATAATTTTTTAATAAACAACGAAGGCGCGGGACCTTTTGCAAAACAAGTTCCCCTTTCCGAACTGGAAATAGGCGATGTAGTTCAGTTAGGAACAGAAACGGGCGATTTTTACCATTCGCCCGTGGTTGTGGGATTTAACCGCGGAAGAATTTTAGTAGCCGCGCACTCTTACGACGTTTACAATAAACCTCTTTCTTCTTACAACTACGCGCAGGCTCGCGGTATACATATTTTAGGCGTACGAAAATAAACGTTTTTCAGCAATAAATTACTTTTTATTGACGAAAAAATTATTGAACACACGCGAAACGAAACCGCCGAAAAATTTACAGAATACGTTGAACACCAAAAACTGAACGGGCTTTAAATAAAAAATTTTTTGCATAGTTTTCATTAATAAGAACCTGAATTTTAATCCGGATATATAGCGGCGGTAAATTCCGCCGCTATTTTTAACGATTGCCTGCGCGCACTTTTTTCCGCTTTGCAAACCGTACCGCAATCCAGAAAGAGTCAGCGGGTCGCATGCGCCTACGGCGTCGCCTACAAAAAATACATTTTTGTTTATTACAGGTTTTCTTGTGCCGATCGGCGTAAACGAAGATTTCAAATTCCGCGTATCCGTCGAAAAACCGCGTTCTTTTAGAAAGTTTTCAAATACGGATTTATAATCTTTTTTACACTTGAAAACGTCGGTTATTCCGACGTTTGTAACGCCGCCGCACGAACTCACCCAAGCGTATCCGCGTTTGGTTACTCCGAAATGAATTTCAATACTTTCCGGCGCGCCGCTCGGAAACACGAGTTGCATAGCGATATTTTTTCTTTTGTTTTTCTGATATCTGCAACCGAAACCAGAAGTTCCGTCGGCAAAAATTAAATTTTCGTACTCTACGCCGCGCCCGTCCGAAAAAACAAGAGTATTGTTTTTAACATCGTGCGAAATTATATGTGTATTCTGCCGCACGTTCAATCCCTTTTCCAAAGCGAGATTAAAAAAACCGAAATCCAGCTCCGTTCTGTCTATTTTTCGGTTTGTATACAAAAATTTATTTATGATCCCCAGCCGTTTTTCTCCGCGGCGGATTATGTTGAAATCCTTTATCAGCGAATACCCGCACTCACTTACGTCAAGTCCGAAATCACCGTACGCTTTTTTGGTCTTTTCGGTTATATATCCCGCGCAGCATTTGCTGCGCGGGAAAGCAGCTTTTTCAACCGCCAAAACGTTATCGTAACCGTTTTCAAGCAGTGTAAGCGCGGCGGCAAGACCCGAAGGTCCCGCGCCCACTATAACCGTTCCGTATTTTTCATAAACCATTACGGTCTTAACCCCATGCCGCCTTCGAGAGTAATGGTTTCACCGCTCATGTACTTGAAGTCGGAAGAAGTAAGCTGAACGCACACTCTGCCTATTTCAAGCTCGGAATCGCCGTAATGTCCAATAGGCGGCATTTTAACGTTCGCCTTGAACGCTTCGGGATATGCGAGCTGAAAATTTTCAAGCTGCGCCGTCCACGCCAACGGACATATGACGTTTACGTTAATACCGTCCTTTCCCCATTCGGTTGCGGCAACGCGTGAAAGTCCGCGTATACCCTCTTTTGCGGCGGCGTAAGCGCACTGACCGTAATTTCCGAAAAGTCCCGCGCCCGAAGCGAAGTTTATAACCGTGCCCTTGCTCTCCTTGAGATAGGGGTAGCAGAATTTCATATAGAGATATGAGGCGTAGAGTCCCGAATATACAGCCAAATCGAATTGTTCGAGAGTATGGTCTGCAAGGGTAACGCCCGAAGCCGAAGCCTGCGCGTTGTTGATAAGCGCGTCAATTCTTCCGAACGCTTCAACCGTCTTTTGCACTACGTTTTTAACGGCTGTTTCATTGTCGTTTTCTTTGGAAACGTCCGCCTGAACGCACAAAACCTTAACGCCGTAAAGTCTTTCCAATTCTTCTTTCGCGTCCTCTAATTTTTTAACGTTTCTGCCCGTAATAACCAAATTCGCGCCCTCTTTCGCAAAAGCCGTGGCGATGCCGTAGCCTATGGACCCGCACCTGCCGTCCTTTAAAACAGCTCTTCCCGCACCTGTAATAATTACGGTTTTTCCCTTCAAATCAGCCATAAAACACCTCTTTTTAATTTATATTTAAATAAATTATACGCCTGAATAATCCCGATGTCAACGGTAAATTTAAAATACCGAATTAATTAAACCGCCATACGGTAATTTCTTTTGCAAACAAATAGCCCGCTATATTTCGATTGAGAAAATAGCGGACTGTTTTAATAATTACGTCAAATTTTTTAAGCCGGCGTTCAGTTAATTGCCGGAAGTTGTTTGTTCTTCGTCGTCAGGGTCAGTTTTCTGCGGCGCGTCTTTCCATTCGCCGTTTTCCCAATCCCATTCAACTTTATCCATAAACTGTTTTTCGATGGCAAACGTCGACTGTTCGTCCGTTAACGAGTAGTTTTCCGCAAGCGAAGCGTTAACAAAGTCCGCCGTTACGGAGTAACCCGTTCCAACTTCCGTCTGCGCGCCGCTTACTGCAAGTTTAACCAATTGATTGTTTACGTCGGTAAACCAGGCTTCCGGCGCTTGAGCCGAACCGCTGTAAACGAGCCGCAAAGCTCCCCATTTTACGCTTACTTCTTTACGTTTAATGATAATAGTTACAGAAATATCGCCGTTTTCATCTGCATCATTTTCGTCGAAAGCGTAATTGCTGGGAATTGCCGCACTTACGTAAACGTAGTATGTACCCGCGTTTATAGCCGCCTTTACGGGATTGAAACCGTCGTCGTAAATTCTGTAAACCAACGTCAATCCGGAAACGCCTTCGGTTGTTACGTTAACGGTAGGAATCTGCGCCCTGCCGTTGTAAACAAACTCGTAAGAATCGTCGTCCGCATTATACGTTCCGTCCTGCGCGGTCCATTCGAATTCTACCGTTTTGGCTTTAACGATAATCTGCTTTTCCGCGCTGGCTTCGGTAAACGAATAATTGTTCAATACGTCAACTGCCGTGGCGGTATATTCTCCTACTGCGGAAACCTCGCCGCCGCTTACAGGCACCTGTATTTTGCCGTTAACGCCTTCTATCGAGGCGGTAAGAGTATGAACGGCTCCGTCGTAAGCCCAGATATATTCGCCGGAAGCAGATACGGTTACGTCTTTGCTCGCAGTCCATTCAACCGAAACTTCTTTGGGGTTAACCGTGATCTTTAACGTGTTGGATACGCCGTCGAAAGCAATATTCGCCGCGTTGCGGGGAAGCGCCGTCGCCGTGTATGTATTAGCGTCGATACCCACGCCGGTAATAACAAGCTTCTCGCCCTTAACGCCGCCGTTGTCCACATAGGCCTCTATTACAGGCGTGTTGCCGTCGTATTCGTAATAATATCCGCCTTCGCCGTCGTCTGTCAATCCCGCGCCCGCTTCCCAGATAATAGAAGTTATTTTACCTGCAATAATCTTATACGCGCGCTCCGACGCGTTTTCACCCGTAGTAAATTTGAACTTACAATTTACGGGAGCGATTGCCGTCGCGGTATATTCGCCTGCGTCTATGCCTCCGCCGACAACCGTTAAGTCTGTTTTATCGCCCTTCCAGTCGGTGAACGAAGCAGTGGGTTTATTTATTTTTTCGGAATCGTATTGCCACTCGAAAACGTCGCCGTCTTCGCCCGTACCCGTCCATTCAACAGTAATTTCGAACGGAGTAATTTCAAACTCTATGTCGGCGTTATTAAGGACATAGTTGGGATTATCGATAACGGCATGCGCGGTATAAACGCCCACGTTCTTTTCAGCGCCCGTAACCGTAACCGTCGCGTCGGGAAGATTAACCGCCGCGCCGTTCATATTAATTGCGGAAATTCCGGGCTTATACACGGTATCTTTATATTCGAAAGTAACCTTCTCATCCCAAACTATTTGCAAACTTTGTTTGGCTATATTGAACTCGACGGTATTGCTCTGCAAAACGTAATTTCTGTCAAGCAAAGTAACGACCGCGGTATGCGCGCCGGCTTCAATCGCCGAAGTTATTTCAAAATGTAAATCCAAGCGTTCCGCCGTAGGTTCTCCGTTTACTATACTCAAAGTAATTTCCGGAGAATGCGCTTTGCCGTCGTAAACGAACGAGCCGTTTACAAGATTGACTTTAACCGTCACGCGCAAAACGGTGAAATTTTTCTTCACGCCGTTTGCAAACGGGTAATCGTTATCGAAAATTTCCGCCGTATATACACCCGCCTGCATACCCGAACCGAGCACGTTTAAACCGACTTTATTTCCTTCGTCATCTATAAAATAAGCGTAAGGCTTGAAATCGGTAACTCCGTCGTAGGTAAAGAAAAGGTTGCCCGTTTCTTCCGCGCCGCCCTCGCTTAACGACCAATGTACTTCGTGTTTCGATGCGCGGCGCACGCTGAAGCGGCATGTAGCGTCTTTCATTTCAAGAGAAAGATTTGCAAAAACCGGGTTTGCCGTTGTGGGAATAAACGCATAAACATAATGCATGCCCTCCGCGGAGGTTCTGCCGATTACGGTAAGCGTTCCGCCTATCTTCGCGCCGTTTATTTCGACCGTGAAACTTGCGGTAGGTCCGAACAATGTAACGCCGTCGTAAATATATTCGTAATACGTTCCGTTCTCGTCCGTTTTTGCCGTTCCACCCGTAGTATCCCATACTATCTGCGTTTTATCGATATTAAACTTATTTACGGTATATTCATGCTCCAAACCGCCTTCCACTTCCGCGGCAAACTCATAGTTACGGCCCGCCGTAAGTCTTGCGCGGTACACTCCCGCGTTGATTGCGCCCGTAACCGTTACGGGGCAAGCCACGCCGTCGTCCGTTCTGCCCTGCGCCGTAGGTCCGTGCATAAGTCCGTCATACTGCCATTCGAATTTACCGCCGTTATCCGCGTTGCCGCTCCACTCTATAGAAGTTATAATAAGTTTTTCTATTTCAAACCCGAACATCATTATTTCGGGACGGACGTTATACTGAACGTCTGAAGAAATAAACGCATGATATACGCCCGCGTCCGTCTGCCCGCCGTGTACTTCCAACACTGCGAACGAACCTGCCGAAGGAGCTTCGGGGTCGTACCCCTCGAACGCAACTATCGCTTTCGGCGCCTGTTCCGAACCGTTGTACTTGAATTTACATTCTCCGTTTATTTTCAGACTGTAACTCTTTGTTCCGTCGCCGTTGTCGGTTTCCTCTATTTCTCCGAGCACGGTATGTTTGGGTACCCCGCCGACAACGCTTTCGATAATCCAGTAAACGGTAGCGTATTTTATATCCGTCGAAATAACAAGCTTGGTCACGTTGAACCCGCGGGTATTGTCGGCAATAAACTGATTGGTCATGTTGCAATCTGCCGTATCTCCCGATTTAAGCGCAACTTTCGCAACGTACTGCTTTTCCGCGTCGGCGGTTTCTTCCGTCACCCAATATCCGCCGGGGTTATACCCGTCGTTTTCGTTATATTTTACGTCAAGCTCTATAACGGCTTGTTTTTCCGATACGAACGAAACGCCGGAACCTGCCGCCGTAAGCACACCGAACGCTTTAAGTCCCGGACCGTTCGCGCCGTACACCGCTATCCATTGATAACTGAGTTTATCTCTATCGGCAATAGCCGAACCGTCTTTTTGCCGCCACTGTAACGCCGTTACGCGGCTTTTTATAATTCCGAAACTCTTTGTTGCGTTTTGCAAAACGTAATTACCGTTTTCAGGCAACGTCGCCGTAGCCGTATAATCGCCTACCGACTTCTGTTCAACGTCAACCTTAATTCCCGGAACTTCGCGGTTACCGTCGGTAATCGTTGCCTTGGGCAAATGATATTTTCCGTCGTAAAGCCATGTAAACTTTCCGTCCTGCTCCATTGCAAAACCGTCGTGCGACCAATCTACGACAATGGTTTTCCGCGTAACGGTAAACGTTCCGTTATAGTCGTTATAATTGCCTTTTTCGTCTGTTACGGTATAAGAATATTCTCCCGCGTCAACCGGCAACCCCTCTATTTCCGCGCCGTCTTTTTCAAAAGTTACTATAAACCCTGAACCGAGCGTTTCAGTAAAAGGAGAAAGAGCGTTTCCGCTATATTCCGCCGAAGCTGCTACGTCGGGGGCAAGCGTGCCTTTTTCAACGGTTATAATTTGCTGTAAAAATTCAACTTCTTCGCCTTTGTCGTCGGTCAAAACGTAATTGGAACTTGAAAGAAAAGCTCGTACTGTATAAGTTCCCGCGTCTTTTATGTACGAAACGGAATCTTTTACGTCAAATCTGGAATCCTCAATTCCGATATAATACTGATAGGAAACCGTTCCGTCGCCGCCGTCAAGCGTTAAAACGGGTTCTTTGATTTCACCGTCGTAAACAAACGAAACGTCGCCCCATGTTCCCGTCAAAGGCGCGCGCTTTATCTCGTAAGAAATTTTTTGCGTAGCGCCGGAAACTATATAATTGCCGTCGGACGAAACCGCAGCAACGTTCACGGTGTAAACGCCCGGTTTAACGGCAAAACCGCCCGTGATATCTCCCGACAAAGTATAGCCTATATTCTGTTTATCGCCTTTTACGTCGGTATAATACGCGTTGATTTCCTGACTTTCTCCCGTATACACTCCGGAATCGGATTCCAGATAAACGTCAACGGGACGGCGTTTTATTTCAAACGACTGTCTGAACGAAACGTTTTGGGCAAGCTTATAATTTTTGCCGGCGCTGAAAGTTGCGTATACATAATAGAAACCGGCGTTTACAGGAGAAACGTACTCGTCTTCTTCGGTAGTATACGCAAGAACCGCCGATACCGGATCGCCCTGCACCGCGCCTTCCACTATCGCCGTGGCAGACTTCGCGGTTCCGTCGAACATCGCCTGTAAATTGCCCCAACGCAAATTCAGGTTGCGCTGTTCAATAGTAAATTTTTTGTTTATAACGCCGGAATAATTTCCCAAGCCTCTTACCGTAACCACGGCATTATCGCCCGCGTTTACGTTATTGGAATATTCAAGCGCGTAATCGGTTCCTTTTGTAAGCGTAACTCCGTTAAGCGTTACCGTGGTTTTGGGCGTAAGCGCTTCGCCGTTATAAACAAGCGTTGCAACGTTTACTTCGGCCCCGCTGATATCTTCGGGAAGAATCTCAAAAGTGAAATAAATATTCGTATTTGTAATAAATGTATACTTGCCTACGTTGGTTAAAACGGAAACGGGTCTTCCCGCAGCGTCTTTAACCGAAGTTATGGCGGCCGTGCTTGTCACCGTCCAAACTTTACCCGTCTGATAAGGAACGGAAACGTAGTTACCGTTTGCCGTAACCGTTTCGGTTCCGTCGGTATAAGTCCAGACAGCGTTTGAGAAAGAATTATCTCCGCCGGTAGTAAGCACCACTTCCCCGCCGGCATTGGAAAGAACACCCACGTTCGCAAAGAAATATTTGGAAGCGTCCGAAACCGCGTTGCCTTTGGTAGTATAACCGCTTGAAATTGCCGCGCCCCAAAGGCTGGGATATAAACCTATTTTCGTACCGCTTGCAAGTTTGCCGCTCACATTGAACGTATTTCTTGCTCCGCCGGGGAAAAAATCCGCGTTTTTATTGTTTTGATTATAGTTACCCGCGATAACTCCGCCCGATATATTTACCTGACTTGTAGACGTTGGTCCCGTCATATGATAAACGGCTACGCTGGCGGTGTTTGTAGGGCTGTTAGTTGAATAATTTCCGGAAACAATGCCGCCGTTGAAATTAAGCGCCTTTGCGCCTTTACTGATACATATTGCGGAACCGGTATTATCGGTATGATTTCCGGTAAAAGTACCGCCGTTTACCGTAACCGTAGACGAACCGGTCAAATATATTGCGCCGCCGCCGACATTTTCCTGGGCATTTTTAATGTAATTATAAGATATATTGCCGTCCCAAACAGTAAGCGTCGCGCTTTCTATCGTATAAATACCTCCGCCCTGAGAACGCGTGGAAAAATTATAAGTTATGTTCCCGCCGTAAATAACCGATTTGCAGTCTTCACCCATCAGATAAAAACCGCCGCCCGCGTCCGCGTTGTTTTCAGAAACTTCGCCGTTATACATTAACATTGGCGCGCCGTCGATAAAAACGCCTCCGCCGCCGTACACTTTTTCGGAATCGGGACGGAATTCGTTGGACATCATGGCATTGTTTTCGCTTATTTTACCGCCGTTTATGGTAAGAGGACTTTCGGAATAAATGCCTCCGCCGCGTTTTTGCACAGTGTTTTGGCTGATTTCACCGCCGTTTATGGTAATAGAATTACCTTCTTTATCGGCATACACTCCGCCGCCCTGTACCGCGCGATTTTTGCCGATTGTACCGCCGTTTAATATAAATTCATTTTTAATGTGTATGTATATGCCGCCGTCGCGCGCAACGTTGTCCGTTATTACGCCGCCGTTCATTACGCAGGTAGTACGCACTAAGTCCATAGCGCCGCCGTCGCGCGCAGAGTTACCATGTAACGTACCGCCGTTAATCACGCCGTATGCATCGGAAAAAGCAATCCCGCCACCGTCGCCCAAAGCCGTATTACCTGAAATTGTACCGCCGTTCAGCTCTAAAATACAATCCGCAAAAACATAAATCCCGCCGCCGTGCTGTAACGATTTGTTATACGAAACCGTACCGCCGTTAATTATAATTTTAGCTTTATTAGCGGCGAATATGCCACCTCCGAATCTACCCCAGTTACCGGTTATATTTCCGTTTGTTATTACAAGCGTGCCTCCGTCCGCACAAATACATCCGCCCCAACCCTCTGAACCGACATCAACCATATTTGAATTGCCGCCGGTAATTCTGCCTCTGCCCGTAGAGTCGTCTATTTCCAGAGAGCCGTTTATGTACATTACATTGCCGTTAGCCTGAGCTTCTTTGCTTATTAAATTTCTGTCTATTGTGTAACCGTTTAAGTTGATTTTTACGTTTGCGCCCGCGGGAACAAAGATTCTGCCGAATTCGTCAAAGCCTACGCCCTCGCCGAAATACGTTCTTCCCTCCGCGCCGTCGGTCTTTTCGGTTGCAATCCAATCGTGGGTAAGGTTGAAGGCAACCTGCTTTCCGCCGCTTATAAGACTTTCGTTAACGGCGTTGTTCCATGCGTTTTCCAAATCTTTATTATCCTGCGCCTGTTTGGTGGCGTTTTCGAGCGCGGTTAAATTGAGGTGGAACGCAGGACGAACCGCACAGCAAACGTAGGGATCGCCGCTTGCGCCCACCGTACCGTTTGCTTGAACCCAATGCACGTAATTTTCCGTAGCAACCGCTCCGGATCTGAGCCAATAATGATTATAAGAACCGTTTACGGTGCTTGTATTTAAATTGCCGCTTTTAACTCCCGTATCGCTTTTTCTTTGATTTATCGAAGTAGCCCAAAGACCGATATAATGCGAACCGTCTTCGCCGTGTCCTACTTCTCCGCGTGAAGGAAGCCAAAAATAGTCGTTGCCCCACGCGTCGTATTGCGTGCCGTTTGCCGCGTTTCCCTTTGCGGTGTAATCGTTGCTTGTTTTGTCTCCGTTGGTAGCGTTACCGTATATTGCAAAAGTTGAATTTAACAAGGAGTTAGACGGAACAGAACCTCCCAGCCAGCCGCACTTTTCGTTCGATTCCTCAGTGGGATTAATTTGCCAGCTTACGTCCTTCGGCGTAACCATATACTCGCCGAAATTTTCTATAAAGCTTTTATACTTCGCATTTTGCCCTTTACCGGTACTATTTATAAAATACTGCGAAGCGGAAGTTACCGTATACGCCGAATTAAGAACTGTACTTGTACTTGTTGTCGTTATGTATGTTGTACCGTTTAACAAAGAACGAATATAACTGGAAGAATACAAATCCCCGGGATACTGCAGCTTTCTTCCGCCGGTATAACCGCCGGAATAAGGGCTGAGAAAAGTGTGTCCGCCGTCGTTTAACCACAATGTGGCAATAACATTGCCGTTAGCGTCGTGGGAAACGTATGTAACCGTCCACTCCATATCCGCGCCCATAGTGACCAAAGTATCGTTATTATTGTTTAACGCGCGAAGCTCCTCGGAATCCAACGTGCCTTTGCTGTTGGTTAATGAACGTTCTACTTCCGCTATACTGCTTACCGACTTATCTTCGGAAAGCGCGTTATAAAACTTTTCCAAGACCGCCCTGTCCGGATTATTACCTTTGAAAAGCGAGCCTACGTTTATGTTGCCCGAAGCGTCCGCGCGTGCAAACGGCAGACCTGCCGCGGAAACGCCGAAAATACCCGCAAGCCCCGCCGTAAGACAACATAAAAAGCTCAAAGTAAGCGTACCCAAAGCGCCGCTTCTGATTTTTTTGAATTTTACCGCGGCTGTAACGCCGTTGGAATTTGTTTTTTTCATAGTTTTTCCTCACTATTAAACTTAGTGTGATTTGAGTTTTTGTTTGAAGGAATTTTGGCGCCCGGGCTGAATTGAAAAACTTTCAGCCCGAGGCTTTGCCTAAAATTTTCCGTTATTCCTCGTCATTCGATTCGTCGGGATACTCTTCCGTATCGTCGCCGAATCCCTCGTCATAACCGCCGAAAACGGTAACCCCCGCTTTATTGCGTTTTGACGCAAGTACAAAAATTATTATTAAGAGAATCAAAAGCAACGCGCCCGCCGCTATAAGCGCCCACAAAAGCCACTGCGGAAGCCCTTCGGTAATAACGGGATCGGGATCAGAGCCGTTGACTATGGAAATAACCGCTTCGTCCTCTCCCGCTTTAACGGTATAGTTTTTATCCTCCACGGTAACGCGCATCATGTGACCGCCCACCGCGGTAAAGTTTCCGCGGGTGGTGATAACAACGGAAACATCCGCGCCGTTATCGAACACCTTGAACGCCGCATATTCGTAACCGTCGCCTTCCGAAACAAATCTGAGCTGGTCGGGGGTAATAATACGGTCGTTGGCGGTAATCCACCCCGAAAGATTTACGGACGGAGCGTTCAACTGCCCGTTGTACTCGTATTCCTTTTCTCCCCATTCGACGTATATACGTTTAGGCTTTATCACATAGGCGTTGACATTGGTTTCTTCCAGCGACTGCAAAGTATTGTAAACGATTGTATACTCTATATCGGAACCCGTATTGTCTATCGCAAAATTCACGGTATATTTGCCTACGCCCGTTTTGGAATCCACCGTTCCTCCGAATCCGTCGTCCACGGTAGCCGTTACGCGGCTGTTAAAGCTGTCTATTCCTATATTGTCGAACGTTATATATCCTTCTCTGTACAAATATTGCGCAAAGTTTTCGGGAACGGGTTTACCGTACTCTGTTTCGTAAGGCTTTGTGAATATTACGCGCACAATCTGGTTTTCTGGAAGTATAATCACGCGCCAAGTACCGTAAAGCGTTTCATGGTTTGCTATTTCTATTTTAAAGTTGATAGCATATTTGCCCACTACGCGAAGCCCTACTCTTTCGGTAACCCAATCGGTTTCGTCCTCGGGAGCGGGTATATTTACCGTTCCGTCGGGCGCAAGCAAATCGTACGCGCCTCTACTGTAATATACGTGCACTTCGTCTCTGCCCCTGTAACCGTTGCTGCCTATAAAGGTGTACTGCTCGACTCCGTCCACTTCCGAATAGTCGCCAAGACGTATGTACCAGGCTTTTCCGCCGCCCACGTTACCCACGTGGAATTGGAAATCGCCTTCCGACATTATATCGTCGCGTTTAAGAATACTTATCTTAGCAAGCTGAATTTCATAAACGCCCATTGTGTTTGCGCCGTCCTGATCCTCGGCTTCGCCGGAGAACGTTACTTTATAATTAGCGGAGAAATTATCTTCGTCCCAGCTGCCTGTAATGTTGTATTCGCCCGCGTTCGCATATCCGTGCGAATCGAAATCAAATTCCACGGAAAGAGATATTTTAAGGTCGTGACCGAGTACGGGTTTAACGTCGCCGAAACTCCAGGAAAGGAATTTATGCGTAATGTTTTCGCCGTTTTCACCCGTGGTTTTAAACACGTCGCCGAACACTTGACCCTTGACAGAATTTATATTTACGACAACTTCGCGCTTATATATTTCATAACTGATACAAGAATTTGTCAAAGTAGCCGTTCCGCTTTCGTCCAAAGCCATAACATAATATGTTCCGGCGTCAATCGCTCTGAAATCGTTATCGTTAAGCGGCGTATACGTGCCGGTTGCCGAATCGTAAGTCGCGTACACAACGGTAAGCTGAGTGGGCGTTCCCGTTGTTCCGTTTTTGTAATATACCGCCGTGGGTTTGTATTCCAAACCGTCGTAATACGCGCCCAAATCTTCAAGCTCTCCGCGCCATATAACCATGCGTTCCGCCGCCGTTACCGTCAAAGTTCCGTCGCCGAGAGTTAAGCGATAGTTTTTAAGCGTATTTTCAAGCCATATTTTGTTTAAACGTATTGCATAAGTACCGGGCTGCGAACGTTTGTTATAGCTGCAAGTTAGCCAATTGCTCTTAACGGCAGCGTCCAAAAGATTGAAAGTATTTTCATCCTCTCCGTCCGCAAATCCGCTGAATACCGCCGAATATGCGGGAGCAGGCGAACCGTAAGCCACCGTAGCGCTTTCCGCCGTTATGGTAAGCGAACGTTTAGCTATGATGAAACTGTCCTCCGCATTGGTAAGTTTATAGTTGCCCGCCGCGCTTCCGCTAAGCGTTATCGCAAGCTTATAAGCGCCTGCGTTCACCGCCTCCGTCACAGCGTTTCCGTTAAACGTAAGAGTGCGGTTGACAGTAAGTCCGCCGTTCTGTACGTCGTCGGAATCGGCAAATTCCAAATAGGGCAGCACAACGGGCAAATGAGCTTTTCCGTCGTATGTTACGCCCTTAGCCGTCCAGCCCGTCCAATCCCACGTTACGGGAATTTCACGCGCGGCAATCTTATATTTATGTTTTACCGTGCTTGCTTTAAGCGTATAATTAGTTACCTGCGCCGTGAAACTTGCGGAAGCTTCGTATTCACCCGCGTTTGCGTGCGCGCCGTTGACCAATACGTTTAAAGTAACCTTGTTTCCGTTAACGTCAAGATAATGCGCTTCGGGAACCTGTTCTACGTTCGCTCCTTTATATACAAGCCCGTCTACGTTCCAAACCACTTCAACTTCCATAGCGGCTATAACCACTTCGATAGTTTCCATACCCGTGGGCACAACGTAGTTGCCGTCCGCAGAAGCGGTAACAAGCCGATATTTACCGGCGTCCGTCACAGCGTTTTCGGGGACGAGCGTAAGAGTGCCGTCGCTTTCCACCTTGTAGAAAATGGTTACGAAAACTCTGTCGAACGCTTCCTCGGTTTCAGGCGAAGGCGACTGCGCTTCGCCGTTATAAACGTAGTTATATACGGGGAATTCGCCGCCGAGCACGGGAATAACCGAGCCGGAATTCCACTTGAACTGATATCCCGAACCGGAAAGTTCTTTGGGAACTATTCTGAATTCTTTTGTGATTTCGGCGTCCGCCGCAAAGTCATAATTTACAAAATTATCAACTGCGGTTGCAACGTAATTTTCACCGTCGGCGCATACCTGCGACATTGCGCCGGTTACCGTTACGGAAATATATCCGCCGTCTTTTACTATTGCCACAATATTACCGTCGGCATCTTTTGTGGCAAGCACTGCGGTAGGCCCTACATAGCTTCCTCCCGCATATTGCCAATCAAAGGATTGGGTATTGTTATAACCCTGCCAAATAAGGTAAACTTCCGCGGCGTTTATTTTACATTTACGGGTAACGTTGCCGCCCACTATGGTATAGTTGGAACTTTCCTCTTCGGCGCGCGCCGTAAACTCGCCCGCGTCGGTTGCCGAACCCGTAACTTTAACTTCTCCTCCGCGCACGCCGTCTACGACTATATACGCTTTGGGGAAATGTTCGGCGCCGTCGTATATCCAAACGGTTACGCCGTTTTCATCCGTACCGCCGTTATCGTCCCATTCTATAGTAACGTCGGCTTTGGCTATTTTGTAATCGGTTTCTACGGCGAACACTCCGCCCGTAAACACGTAATTGTCGGGTGCGAAAACGCGTGCGGTATATTCGCCGACGTTAACGCCCTTGTCGTAAACGTCAAGCGCCCAATCGCCGTTTTCATTTTGAATACGGTCGCCGTTGCTATCCGTCATATAAGCCGCGGGACCGCGCTCGGTGCCGTTGTATTTCCATTCGTGAATGGTTCCGTTCAGCACGGAACCGTCCCAATCCCACTCAACGTTAACCGTTTTGGCAGTAATGGTATACTCTTTCGCGCCTATATTGAGCACAAAGTTGGAAGTTATGTTTTTCTGTCCGCCGTCCACGTCCCAAATAGCCGAAACAAGAACGGGGGTAACGTAGTGAACTCCGGCGTTAGCCGTTTTACCCGTATAGGAAATCTTAAAAGTAACCGTACCAGAACCGAGATTAAACGTAAGTTGATTCAGCGCCGGCGCGTGTTCGACGCCGTCGTATACCCATGAAACCACGGTATCCCAAGTAAAGTTTACATTTTCGGTAAGAGATATTTTTTCTATTTCAAACGCGGTTTCCAAAGTATCGGTTAAAATCGTAGAACCGTCGACGCCGTTTGTTTCGAATATATAGTTACTGCCCGCGTTGTTTGAAACAAGCGTTATCTGCGCGGTATATTTGCCCGCGTCTGTAAATCCCGTAAGAGTATACAATCCGTTCAAAGCGTTTCTATCCGCGTCGGTAAGATTTCCGCCGAAACTGAAAACGGGTTTTCTTTCCGCGCCGTTATAAGTAACTTTAAGCGAATCCGCGTCCCATTGCACGGTAATTTGTTTAGCTTTTATTTCAAACGCGCACGTAGGAGCCGCAACGCTATCCGAACCGTCAACAAAGTCGTATCCCGCCGCAACCGAAGCCACATATTTGCCGGCGTCGGTCATTTTACCGACAACGGCAAGCGCTATTTCGTTGCCTTCGGAATCCGTATAATAAGCCACGGGTCCCTGCTCGGCGCCTATCGTATAAACGTACTCGGCGGGAGAAGATTGGGAAACCGTCGCGCCGCCTTCCGTAATTTTCCAATAAACGTTGTTCACGTCGATTCGAACGAGAACTATTTTGAAAACTTTGGTTGCGTTATCCGGGTCGGAAATCACATAATTCGAATGCGTAAGATTTGTGCTGTCCAAAACCGCATACGCCGTATAAGTGCCCGCGCCTTTCGCCGCGCCGAGAACGCGAAGAGTAATCCACGCGTCCGCCTGCTCGTCGGGGGCATCGGTTTTTATTTTAAACTTCGCCGTGGGCGCTTGTTCGCTGCCGTTTTCCGCAAGCACGGTGTTTTCCCAAACTATATCCGCCGCGGAGAACGGCTTAGGCGTAATAGTAAACTCAAACCTGTCTCCGCCGCCCGTAATTTCGTAATTGCCGTTAACCGAAGCTATAGCAATATGCGGTCCCGCGTTATATGCGCCATGCGCCGAGAAACCGGCTTCGGCAAGTTCGTCCGCCGTTAAAAGAACGCCGTTATAATAAACTTTACTTTCGGGAACTTTTTCCGTGCCGTCGTACGTCAACGCTCCCGCCGTCCACTGTACGGTGAGTTTTTTAGGAATTATTCTGAAAGAACACTCCAGTTTACCGCTGTAATCGTACTCTACGGAGGGAAGCAGCCTTGAAACATAGTCGCCCGCGTTAGTCCCCTCGCCGGTTGTAACGGTGTTTAAAATTTCTTTTATCGTGCCGTCGTCGTTAAGCCAAACTGCGTATATATTGCGTTTAACGCCGAACGAATACTCGAACACAAATCTGTCGCCGCCGTTTGCCTGTATAAACTGCGTGAGAGTCTGATAGGAGTCGGAACCCGAACCCACACCCACGGATTCCTTGGTGAAAATAACCCAAACGGGAGTTACGGAAGTTTTTTCTCCCGATATAGGGTCTATATAGAAGACTATAAACGCCGTTTTTCCGCCGTCGGAAGAAATATTTTCCGCAAACGCGTAATTTTTGAACTGATCCGCGCTCAAAGCCGCAAACGCTTTGTAACCGTTTACGTTGTCTTCTGGCCACGCAACGCCTTCCGCCGTACCCGCAAACGAATAAGTTACGTTAAACGAAAGCGTTTCGGAATCGACGCCCTGCGCGCTGACCGCGTAAGCGGGACCCGCGCCCGTTATAGTTCCGTGCGAATAGTGCGGTCTGTCGTGAGAAGAATTTGTCACGTCGCCTCTCTTCCACGTAACGGAAGTTATGATAAATTTGTCTACCCTGTACTTTTGCGAAAGGGGCGCAGAAGCGAGCAACACGTAATTTTGCGCGTCGGTTAAATTTAAAGTTGCGGTAGCCGTTTTTGCGCCTACGTCCGTCAGTCCGTCAACTCCCGAAAGATTCAGAGCAAAAGGCGCAAGGTCGGTATTTTCGGGAACGGCTTGCGCGGTTACCGAGTGCAAAAGTTTATCGTAAGTCCAAACGATTACGCCGTCTGATATATTATCCGCCGCGTCGGTCGAGCCGTCTGTGGTTCCGTTCCAAATTATGTTCACGCCCGCCTTGGCAATAGTGTAAGACTTTGTAAACGCTTCAAGCACGTAATTTTTAGCGGCTTCCGCGCCGAGCGCCACGCTTACGGTATAAGTGCCGGCGTTGATTTTGTCGTTACCCGTTACCGTGTACTCCGAAGCGGGCAATTCGCCTTTCGCGCCCAGAATTGTAACCGAAGGCGCCTGAACTTTGCCGTTATACGTCCACACGAAAAGTCCGCTGTTGTTTTCGTTGCCAGCAAACTGCGGCGAAATTACCATTTTGGAAATATTTATCTGACAAGCGTAGTTATCGTCCAAAATATAGTTTACGCAAGACTCCGGCAGACTTACGCGGGCAAGATATTTACCTACGTTTTCGGGTGCGTTAGCCATCGGCGAACCGTTGAGATAATAGTTTAAAACAGGCGTTATGCCGTTATCGCCTTCTCTCAGCCCGAGTAATCTTACGCCTACCGAACGCTCTTCGCCGTTATAAACGTATTCCGCCTCCTCTATGGGCATATCCGTTTCATTGCGCCAAGCCACGCTCAATTCTATGGGCGTAATATTAAACCTTATATTGTGGTTAAGGAAGAATATGTTAACGCCGAGGTCGTCTTTGAAACTGCTGTCGTCTGCAAACACCACTTTTGCGTCGTAAACGCCCGCGTTTTTAGGATTTACGTAAATTTGCGAACCGTTGTAAAAATAGTCCGCCCTTATTTTCAGTTGACCTATTATTTCATTGTCGATTCCGTCAACCGTAAATACCGGATAATGTTCCAGACCGTCGTACTTAATCTTGAAGCCGTTGTATAAATCACCGCTCCAGCCGGGGAAATTCCAATTAAAAGTTATTGTACGCGAAATAATGGTAAAGGTTAAACTTCCGTTTTCATAATTGCCGGAAGCGTTATCCGCAACTTCGAACTCGTAAGAACCCGCCGAACGCATTTTTATATCGTCCGCAAGCGCTACGGGAGTATCGCCGTTTAACGCACGTATTTCGTAAACGCTGCCCGTAAACATAAGCTCGTTATTCGAAATATCCTGCCATTCCCCGCCTTGCACTCTGTACTGCCAAACCAACTCCGAACGAACAATTTCGAATATAAGAGTAGGATTTGCGAAAGTAACGCCGCCGCTCGTTGCGTTTGCAAGCGTATAGGCATAAGAACCCACAGCCGAAAACGCTTCGGGAAGATTTGTTTCGTCGTCGCCCTCTATGCTTGTAGAAGTAGGCTTGCTGATTATAACCGAGCCGTTATACATAGCGCGCACACGATAATTGCTTCCGGTATAATTAACGGTAATCTGAGTGGTTTCTATTTTTTTCCACGTAGAACCGCCGTCGGACGAATATTCCCATAAGAGAGTTTCGCGGTTAACGGAAGAACTTAAATGCGCTTCGTTGCCGACGTAGATAACTCCGTATGTTGTGTCGTCCGAGAAGAAATAAGTCAAAGGACTGTAAACGGGGTTATGCGTTTTATAATTGACTGTAAACTGACCCGAGAAACCGAGATTGACCCCTATATAAGACGTTTCGCCGTCACCGCGGAGCGTTCCCGTTATATCTATTCTGTTCTCTATGGTTTGCAGATAAACGTTATCCGCCGAACCGTTCGGTTTTGTGTTGCGCGCGACGATACCGCCGGAAAGATGCAAAACCGCCGCATTGGCTACAGATATGCCGCCGCCGTGAAGCGGAGCTACGTTCTCTACAATTCTGCCGCCGTTCATATTCATTATAGCCTGAACCTGAATATAAACGCCGCCGCCTTGCCCGGAAGACTCGTTTTTGGTAATAAGCCCGCCGTTCATGGTAAACATCGCGTTTTCGGTCTGCGCAAAAACCGCGCCGCCGCCGTAAAAACCGCCGCCGTCTTTATTGTAAGCCATAAGTCCGTCGTTAAGTATAAATTCGGAATTGTAGCCTATAAATATTCCTCCGCCGGCCCAGGTGCTTTCATTATAGCAAATTTCGCCGCCGTTCATTACAAAAGTAACTTTACTCTTACCGGTCGTTGTGTTGAACATTATGCCCGCGCCGCCGTTTCTTCCGGTAGAGTAATTACGGTTTCCGTTTATTTCGCCGCCGTCCATTATAATATTAGTACTCTGAGAATATATTCCGCCGCCCGCGGAGCCTATAGACAAAGCCTTATTATCGTTTATTTTTGCGTTGGCGATATGCATTGCACTGTATCTTATATAAATTCCGCCGCCGGCATATTCCGCTGTGTTACCGCTGATTTCGCCGCCGTATAAATTAACCGTGGCACCGCCGAAATACGCGCCGCCGCCGCTACAATTGCTTTTGTTGCCGGAAATTTTACCGCCGTACATATTAAATACGGTTTTTTCAAACGCTTCGGAACTGCCCGAAACGAGTATACCTCCGCCGCCCCAGTCCGAAGAAGCCAGACTTTCGTTACCGGAAATATTTCCGGAATACATGTTGAACACGCTGTCGTAAACCACATGTAAACCGCCTGCGGCAAAATTACTTAAGTTGTTTATAACGTTACAGCCGTCCAAATTAATCGTGCAGTAACCGAAAAGCCCCGCGCCGCCGCCCCAGCCGGACGGATTTCTCGCGGTATTGTACGATATTTCGCCGCCGAGCAAATCTATAACAGCTAAAGACATGTCTTTGCCTGTTTCGTCGCCCCAAACAAATAAACCGCCGCACCTGTCGCCGCTGTTGCGGCATATTTTGCCGCCGTTTATTTTTAAAGCGGAGCCGCCGCTTTCTTTTTGAACGGCTTCTAAGGCTACACCGCCGCCGTCGCCTTCGGCGTAGTTATCGGAAATTTCGCCGCCGTTTATTTCCAAAGCAGAGCTGTTGAAAACATGTATGCCGCCGCCGTTGGTTTGGGTGGTGTTGTACGAAACCGAACCGCCGTTGATTACAAGGACGGAACCGCCGTTTACCATTATGCCGCCGCCGTAGTTTAACGATTGATTGTTTTTTATTACCGCATTATTTATAACGGCTTCGCACTCGGAATTTAAATAAATGCCTCCGGCAAATTGGCTCGAAGCGTTATACGATATGTTTCCGCCGTTTATTTCCAATTTGACATGGTCTATAGCGCCTACGCCTCCGCCGAGCGTAGCTTCGTTGCGGACTATGTCGCCGCCGTTCATTACAAAGGACGCGCCGCGGGTCAAATACACGCCGCCGCCCATTAAATATTTTCCGCCGTCTATTATTCCGCCGTTGCCGCTTATTTCGCCGCCGTTCATTATAAATGTGCTGCCCTCGCCGTCTACGGTTACGCCTCCGCCGCCGAACATTGCCGACGCGTCGTCTTTCGCGGTTTCTCTGGAATAATTGCCCGTTACGGTACCGCCCGACAGAACGAGCCTACCGCCGTTTAAAACGAGTATACCTCCGCCCGTATTGACTCTGCTTCCGTCCACATCAATTCCCGCGTTGGTATAACCGCCCGTTATTTTTCCTCCGTGCGACACGGTTTGATCAACTATTTCCAACGTGCCGCCGTCGATAAAAATTACGTTGCCTTTATCGATGAACGAAGTTAAATTTCGGTCAATACTGTGCCCGTTTAATCTTAATTTTATATTCGCTCCGGCGGGGACGTAAATTCTGCCCGTATCGAAGCCTACGCCCTCTCCGAACGAATTGGCGTTAATAGTATTACTATGCTGAGCATACCAATTTTCAGGTAGAATAAATTCAACCTGTTTACCGGTATCAAGGCTCTTCTGAACGGCTTCGTTCCATAATTGCGCCAAATCGAGTTCCGATTCTTCGCCGCCTACAGCTTTGGTTATGTTGAAATTGATTGCGGGACGCAAAGACAAATTATGAAATACATGAAGATTATTGCCTATTCCCGAAGAGGAAGCTTCCCACATATACGCTCTCGCAGCCGAGGAAAAACCTACGCCGGCGGTATCCCAGGACGAGCCGAGACACGACCAATAACTGTTCATATCACTAACGGGGCTGACTTCGCCCTCCGCCGGTTCACCGTGGACTTTGCTGGCGGAGGATCCGGTATCGTTTGTTCTCATTGAAAGCGGTGCGTTCCAAAGCCCGCTGTAAGGAACGCTGCCGGTAACCAAACCTACTTCATAAAACGAAGGAAGGTACAAAAAGTCGTCGCCCCATGCAGAATATGCCGTAACGCCCGCGCCCCTGTCGGTATAGTTGTGATTGCCCGCGAACGGAATTTTATTGTTATTTACAAAGCTGTTGGGGCACTGACGGCTTTTCGACCAGCCGAGAGCGTCAAACGCCACTGTACCGTCGTTTTGCCAATCGATATTTTTAGGTTGCACCAAATAATCGGTAATACTGCCCGAAAGGAAGTTCTTCCACATTTCTGACTGCGCGCCGTTATAGTCAATATAAAGATTACTGCTGGAAGTAACGTTGATGTTTGTTTCTCCGGCTACCGCGCCCTCCGTAGTAACGAAAGGCGTGCCGTTAAGATAGGAGCGCACGTAACTTGTAGAATACATGTGTCCGGGATAACTCAAAGTATGGTCGTCGGAATACCATCCCGCGGCGTAAGGAACCAAATCTCCCATTCCGCCGTCTTTAAGCCAAAGAGTGGCTATTATATTGCCCGACTTGTCTTTTGAAACGAAAGGCACGTACCACTGTCTGCCGCGAAGATATACAACGATATCTTTGCCGCCGTTGTTGGCGCGTATTTGTTCCGCGTCAAGATATCCGCCGTTTTCGTTAACGGCTTTTCTCAACTCCGCATAAGTATTATCGTTGTCCGCATTGAGCGCGGACAACAGCGCGGTAAGCGCGCTGGCCGAAGGAGCGCTTGAATCAAACTCAAACAATTCCTCCGATTCCGTAGT